>JACQTO010000028.1 GCA_016210745.1 Betaproteobacteria bacterium | reverse complement strand
AGGGGAGATTGATAAACGGCAAAACCAGCTTCCTTGGTTCCGGCTCGTCCGGCTTAGGCTCTTATGACTGGAGCATCGAGGAAAGGGGCAGGCGTCAGGTGACAACGGCGAAAGCGGCGTCCCACCTGTCCTCACGAGCCTTCGATGCGCAGCCTGGCTCGCTTGGGAATTTCAAACGCCGGAAGCCCGATTTCCTTCCATACGTCCAGTGCCTTCATCATGATCTCCTTGGGCGGCAGCGAGAATGTGCCGGCATCGACCTTGAGAGTCGCATCGCATACCACCTTGCTGCCCCGGGTGCTTTGCGAGGTATCGGAGCGAAGCGACGGGTCCATGTTGATGGGAACGTTGACATCGTCGATGAGCACCGTATCGCGCGCCGGATTGTAGCGGGCATTCATCGCCCAATCGACGTGGGTGTGGTCGCGAATATCGATATCGTCGTCGACGACGGTAACGCGCTTGATCGAAGACATATCCGCCAAGAGGCGGCCGACTTTTTTCGCATGCGCCGGGTAGCCGGGCTTCATGGCGATGATGGCGTGCCCGAGCATGCCGCCAAAGGTGAGATCGACGAATAGGTCGGTGACGGCGATTTCGCCCAGGTCATGACGCAGGTTCTTGAGCCAAACCCCGGCGTTGGTCAGGCTCTGGATGGTGGTGCTCTCCGAAGGCGGCATCTGGCTTGTGTAGCCATAGTAGATCGGGTTCGTGCGGTGGGTGATTGCCTTGATGTGCACCACCGGCCGGGGCACACCGCCGCCCATGAATCCGGCGAATTCGCCGAAAGGACCTTCGAGATCCATTTCTCCGGCAAGAATTTCGCCTTCGATGATGATTTCGGCGTCCGCCGGAACGAGAAGATCGCTGGTCTTGCACCTCACCACCGGCACCGGCTCGCCCATCATGCCCCCGGCGATCGTGATCTCGTCGAGGCCGTAGGGCAATTGCGCCACCGTGGCGAGATGCACCGCGGGCGGCGCTCCGATCACCCAGGCGATCGGAGCTACCTTCCCCTTGCCGGTCCAGGTGAGCATGTTGGCGTAGCCCTGGCGCCCGGGGGTGAGGTTGGCGACCACGGTTGCCTCGTCGCGCACCATGGTGCGATACACCCCCATGTTCTGGATGCCCGTATCGAGGTCCCTGGTCACGATGTTCGTCGTGATGTAGGGTCCTTTGTCCTTGCCGGGGGTCCAAACTGGAATCGGCAGACGGGAAAGACAAACATCCTCGGCGGTGATGACCACTTCCTGGCAGAGCGCCTTGTCGACGACCTTCGGCGGGACCGGATTGCGACAGGCCCCGACCCAGGCATCGTTGATGCGGTCAACTTCGACGTCGAGTGCCGCGGCGTAGGCAGCCGTATTGGCCCCCAGCGCAGCTGTGACGATCGGAATGTCCGAACCTTTCACGTTTTGGAAGAACATTCCGAAGCGCTTCTCGGCGGGCAGCGCCTGGTACATCCATTTCGCCAGCGCCGCCGGTTCCCACATACGGTCAACCGGCCGGGTGATCCGGCGCAGCATGCCTTTTTGTTCGAGAACGCTGAGAAAATCTCTCATCGTGCGGTGCGTCATGCGGATCTCCTCCTTGCGCGTTGTCGAGCGCAAATCGTTTTCAGCCTTTGGCAGGACAAGGCCGCGCAAGACGATCGGATCCATTCAATCCGCATCAGCGCTCGTATTTGATCTCGAATCCTGGATCCCGAACCCCGAATCCTAGTTCCCAGATCCTGAAATTTGATCTTCGATTTTGAACGCGCGTAATATTAGCATCAACAGAAAACGACAAGAGCTCGAATCCACGCCTAAACAGGCGGCGCGGTATTCTCAGCGGTCCTGCATTCCTGTATCGTGGCGCCAGTCTTGTCGAGCCTGGCGCCGTGGAGGGTCCGGCTAGCCTATGGCAAGTCGTTTTTCGGAGGGCGGCGGTGATATTCCTGTTGACTGAAGGTTCGAGAATTGACGTGGCGCGAAAATGAAACCCAGCATCCCCTATCAAAGCATCGATGAATTGATTTTGCGGCATGCCCGAGAGCGTGGCGGCAAGGCCTACGTGATCAGCGCCGAGACGGGCGCGCAAATGACGTACGCGCAACTGGATGCCGTTACCAACCGCATCGGCCACTTCCTTGCTTCGCGCGGCATCAAGGCCAACGACCGGGTTTCGGTGTTGACGGATAACTGCCTGTCGCAGGTTGCCCTGTTTCAGGGCGTGCAGCGCTACGGGGCGACCGTCATCCTGGTCAACTGCGAGGTGAACGCGAAAAACGTCGAGCAGATCGTCTATGACCTGGAGCCGAAGATCGTGCTCTGGCACCGCGACCTGGCGCCCGAGCTGCAGGCGATCGCCAAGGGCCAAGGCGTCGAGAACTACAGGTTTGGCGATCTGCCCGAGGCCGGTCCGGAGAACGAGTTTTTCAGCCTGATCGCGAACCTGCCGGCCACCCACTGCGACGCGATCGTCGGCGGGTCGCAGGACCTGGCCCTGATCAACTACACCTCGGGTACGACCTCCAGCCCGAAAGGCGTGTGCTGCACCCACGAGTGCTATTTCTACGACACGGATTCGGTCGTCGCGGGTTTCGAAATCGGTGAGAACGATCGGGTGCTCGAATACCGGGCGCTTACGTGGTGTTCGCCCCAGTTGCTCTCGCTTACCTCGACGCTGCAAGTGGGCGCGAGTTTCGCCCTGGCAAAGAGGTTCTCAAGCAGCCATTTTTTCGACTGGATACGGAAATACGGCGCGACGATATTGGCTGGCGTGCCGACGGCGATCACGATGCTGTTGGAGCGCCCGCACGAGGTGACCAAGGCCGACCTGCCGACGGTGCGCTACATGACCACCAGCAGCGCGCCGATCGCGCCGGAGACCTACGAGGCATTCCAGAACCGCTATGGCATCACCCTGGTGCAGGGGTGCGGCATGTCGGAAGCGGGCTTCATGTTCGCCAACGACCCGAAGGCGCCGCGCAGGGGACCGGTGGGCAAACCTCTGCGCAATCTCATGGTGCGTTTCGTGGACCACGACGGCAAAGACGTGCCGGTAGGGGTGGAGGGCGAGCTCATGGTCGATGGACTGCACATGTTCTCGGGCTATCTCGTCGGGCGCGGGAAGATCCAGCGGAAGCCGGCCGGTTGGTTCCTTACCGGCGACCTCGGTTACGTTGATGAGGACGGTTATGTTTTTCTCACCGGACGTACCAAGGATCTGATCATCCGCGGCGGGGTGAACATTGCGCCGACCGAGATTTCGACCATTCTGTGCGAGCATCCGGGGGTGCTGGAAGCCGCGACCATCGGCGTGCCCGACAGGATCTATGGCGAGGCGGTGGCCTGCTTTGTCGTCCCGAAGCCGGGCCAGACGCTCAGCATCGAGGCTATCGTCGAGCACCTGAAGGGGCGATTATCCGAATTCAAGATGCCACAGTCGATCAGCTTGATGAAGGATCTCCCCAAGAGCGATCGCGGCAAAGTGTCCAAGAGCGATCTGCTCGCCTACTGGAGGCAACGCGTTCAGCGGCAGGAGACGGTCGCCGGGGCAGGCTGAGAATCGCTTAACATGCCCGGCATGATCCGGGCCGATCGAACCTGGAGGTGCGGTTGTTTGAGTTGCCGGCGAGGGCACGGTGCGCCGCCTGCGGCGCCACCGAGCGGGGCGGAAAGCGGGCTGCCGGCACAAGTAGATCTCGCCGGCGCTTACGTCGCCTTTGGCGCCCAGATCAATAAATAACGCGAGACGTTGCATTCCTATGAAGAATCGCATTCCGTACCAAAGCCTCGACCAATTGATTTCGCGGCATAACCTAGAGCGTGGCGGCAAGGCCTACGTGATCAGCGCCGAGACGGGCGCGCAAATCACCTACTCGCAACTGGATGCTGTTACCAATCGCATCGGCCGTTTCCTTGCCTCGCGCTCAATCAAAGCCAACGACCGGGTTTCGGTGTTGTCGGATAACTGCCTGTCGCAGGTTGCCCTGTTTCAGGGCGTACAGCGCTATGGGGCGACGGTGACACTGGTCAACTGCGAGGTACACGCGAAAAACGTCGAGCAGATCGTCTACGACCTGGAGCCGAAGATCGTGCTCTGGCACCGCGACCTGGCGCCCGAGCTGCAGGCGATCGCCAAGTCTCAGGGCGTCGAGAATCACAGCTTCGGCGATCTGCCCGAGGCCGGCCCGGAGAACGAGTTTTTCAGCCTGATCGCGAACCTGCCGGCCACCCACTGCGATGCGAGCGTTGGCGGTCCGCAGGACTTTGCGCTGATCAACTACACCTCGGGGACGACCTCCAGTCCCAAGGGAGTGTGCTGCACCCACGAGTGCTATTTCTACGATTCCGATTCGGTGGCCACGGGTTTCGATATCGGCGAGAACGACCGTTTGCTCGAGTACCGCGCGCTCACGTGGGCATCGCCGCAGCAGTTCTCGATGACCTCGACGCTGCAGGTTGGTGCGAGTTTCGTGCTGGCGAAGAAATTCTCGGTAAGCAATTTTTTCGACTGGATCCGCAGGTACAGGGTGACCATTTCGGCGGGCGTGCCGACGGCGATCACGATGCTGCTGGAGCGGCCGCACGCGGTGACCAAGGCCGACCTGCCGACGCTGCGCTACATGACCACCAGCAGCGCGCCGATTGCACCGGAGACTTACGATGCGTTTGAGAAGCGCTATGGGATCACCTTGGTGCAGGCCTGCGGCATGTCCGAGGGCGGTTTCATGTTCGCCAATGATCCGAAAGCACCGCGCCGGGGACCGGTAGGCAAACCGCTGCGCAATCTCATCGCGCGTTTCGTGGACGAGGAAGGCAACGATGTGCCGATAGGGATAGACGGCGAATTGCTGATCGACGGTCCCCAGGTGTTTTCAGCCTATCTGGTTGCGCGGGGACAAATTCAGCCGAGGCCGGCGAGGGGGCTTCTGACCGGCGACCTCGGGCACTTCGACGAGAACGGCTACGTTTTTCTCACCGGCCGCAAGAAGGATTTGATTATCCGCGGCGGGGTGAACATTGCCCCGGCGGAGATCACCAGCATCCTGTGCGAGCATCCGGAGGTGCTCGATGCGGCGACCATCGGTGTGCCCGACAGCATCTACGGCGAGGCGGTCGCCTGCTTTGTCGTGCCAAAACCGGGCAAGACGCTCACCGTCGAGTCCATCATCGAGCACCTGAAGCCGCGGCTGTCCGAATTCAAGATGCCTCAGTCGGTCAATTTCATGAAAACGATTCCAAAGACCGATCGCGGCAAGGTGTCGAAGGACCTGATGCTGAAGTATTGGAAAGAGAGCATTCAGTTGAAGGAAAAGGCCAAAGCGGGAAATTAACGGCGGTGCAGTCCGCGACACCCACGGATCATAGCGACGGTCAGTCAGCCGAGCGCGGCCTTGCGCGCTGTGCGCGCCAACCGGGTTTTCAGTACGGATAAAAGACATCCGTACTGAAAACCCGGTTAGGGATAACGGCACGGACGGCCAGGCATTTTCATATGAGATCGTCGATTATGCAGGGATGGT
>JACQTO010000126.1 GCA_016210745.1 Betaproteobacteria bacterium | reverse complement strand
CGGCGCGCCGATTTCGGTACCGGTCGGACCCAAGACTTTGGGCCGCATCATGGACGTGCTCGGCCGTCCGATCGACGAGATCGGTCCGGTCGGCGCGGACAAGACCATGTCGATCCATCGCAAGGCGCCGCCCTACGAAGAGCTCGCGCCTTCGCAGGAGCTGCTCGAGACGGGCATCAAGGTGATCGATCTCGTATGCCCGTTCGCCAAGGGCGGCAAGGTCGGACTGTTCGGCGGCGCCGGCGTGGGCAAGACCGTCAACATGATGGAACTCTTCAACAACATCGCCAAAGCCTACGGCGGCTACTCGGTGTTCGCCGGCGTAGGCGAGCGCACGCGCGAGGGCAACGACTTCTACCACGAGATGAAGGACGCGGGCGTGCTGGACAAGGTGGCCCTGGTCTACGGCCAGATGAACGAACCGCCGGGCAACCGCCTGCGCGTAGGTCTCACGGGCCTCACCATGGCCGAGTACTTCCGCGACGAAGGGCGCGACGTGCTGCTGTTCATCGACAACATCTACCGCTTCACCCTGGCGGGGGTGGAGGTGTCGGCGCTGCTTGGGCGCATGCCCTCGGCGGTGGGCTACCAGCCCACGCTTGCCGAAGAAATGGGCCGGCTGCAGGAGCGCATCACTTCGACCAAGAGCGGATCGATCACCTCGGTCCAGGCCATTTACGTGCCCGCGGACGATCTTACCGACCCGTCGCCGGCGACCACCTTCGGCCACCTGGACGCAACCGTGGTTCTCTCGCGCGACATTGCCTCGCTTGGAATCTACCCGGCCGTGGATCCGCTTGACTCGACCTCGCGCCAGGTCGATCCAAACGTGATCGGCGAAGAGCATTACAACACCACGCGCGCGGTGCAGGCGACGCTGCAGCGCTACAAGGAGCTGCGCGATATTATCGCCATTTTGGGCATGGACGAGCTCTCGCCCGAGGACAAGCTGGTCGTCGCGCGCGCGCGCAAGATCCAGCGATTCCTTTCGCAGCCGTTCACGGTGGCGCAGAACTTCACCGGGCAGCCGGGCAAGTATGTGCCGCTCAAAGATACGATCAAGGGCTTCAAGATGATCGTCGAGGGCGAGTGCGACCAGATCCCCGAACAGGCGTTTTACATGGTCGGGGCTATCGAGGAAGCCGTCGAGAAGGCGAAGACTCTTCAGTGAGCAATGAAGGGTGAGAGGTGAGACGTAGTAGACTAGAGCGGAGAATGGACTCCCCGCGGGCCTTATCCTCGCTCCTCGCACCTTACTCCTCACCAATGCAGATATGGCAAATACGATACATGTAGACGTAGTCAGCGCCGAAGAATCGATTTTTTCGGGCGAGGCGGAGTTTGTCGTGCTCCCCGGCGAAGCCGGCGAACTGGGCATTTATCCCAAGCACACGCCGTTGATCACGCGAATCAAACCGGGCTCGGTGCGGATCAAACTGCCCGAGCAGGATGCCGAGGAACTCATCTTCGTCAACGGCGGCGTGCTCGAGGTGCAGCCCAACGTCGTCACCGTGCTCGCCGATACCGCCGTGCGCGGGCAGGATCTCGACGAAGCCAAGGCCACCGAGGCGCACAAACGCGCGCTGGAAGCGCTGGAGAACCGAACCTCGAAACTCGAGTACGCAAAGGCCGCCGCCGAGCTTGCCGAGGCGGCAGCCCAACTTGCCGCAATCCGCAAATTGCGCCAGCGCAGGTAGCGAGGCGCGAACATTCAAGCGGTCGGGCGTCCATGTCCGCATCGATTTGCCCGCTTGGGAGAGGTGCCTATCCTCCGGAGGAAGGGCGGCGCGCCGGCGGCGCTATTCGAGCGCCGATTTCCGAGGTCAAAACGGATGCACGACGCAGCAGATGCAGTAAACCAGTAACGGAGAAGACAAGATGAAAACTGTATTCAGAATTCTTAGCGCGTTCGCGGCGACCTTTCTTACGCTTGCCGCGGGTGGGTCCATGGCGCAGAGCTACCCGAACAAACCGATAAGGTTGGTCGTCGCCTATGCGCCGGGGGGCGGCACCGATAACGTCGCACGCATTCTCGGCCAGAAGCTTGCCGAGCGTTTGGGCCAGGCGGTAACGGTGGAGAACAAGCCCGGGGCCAATGGCATCATCGGTACCGAGTACACGGCCAAGTCGGCCCCTGACGGCTACACGCTGCAGGTCGGTACCGACAGCGAGATGGTCCTGAATGTCGGCTTGTATGAGCGCCTGCCCTACGATCCGGTGAAGGATTTCGTCCCGGTCACCGTGGTTTCTTCCAATCCGCTGGTGTTCGCGGTTCATCCGTCGTTTACGGGAAAATCGATGAAGGAGCTGATTGCGATGGCGAAGGCCAAGCCGGGGACCTTGTTCTACTCGGCCGGCGCTACGGTGTTCCAGGTCGCGACCGAGCTACTGAAGAAGCAGCAAGGGGTGGACATCGTCTATGTACCCTTCAAGGGTACCGGTCCTGCAATCACCGCCGCCATCGCCGGCGAAGTGCCGATCGCAACGGTGTCCATCGGTCCCATCATGTCGCACCTGCGGGCCGGAAAAATGCGCGGCCTGGCGATCACCAGCCCCAAGAGATCCCCGCTGTTGCCCGAAATTCCCACCATGGCGGAGGCGGGCATGGGCAATTTCGAGGTGGTCCCCTGGACGGGTTTGTATGCGCCGGCGGGAACACCCGCAGCGATCGTCGAGAAACTCAATAGCGAGGTGGCCGCGGTCCTCAAGCAGGAGGACGTGTTGAAGCGCTATGCGGCCCTTGGCCTCACCCCGGGCGGCATCCCCTCCGCGGAAACGGCCGCGTTGCTGAAGTCCGATGTGGCCAAATGGAGCAGGCTGCTGAAGGAACTCGGCATCCGCGCCCAGTGAGCGGCGGCGCAAGCGAGTCGTGATCGGCGCTGCCGATTGACGATTCAGCATTGTCGAATTTATCGCGGCAAGAGGATTTTCGGAGAGTTGCAGATGACGCACCGGACCATGCGAGATTTTTTGGCCGTTCTGGACAAGAAGGGGTTGTTGCGCCGCGTCACCAGGCCGGTCGATCACTTGTGGGAGCCGGCAGCGCTCGCCAAATGGATGTACCAGGCGTTGCCTTCGGAACAGCGCTTCGGCATGTTTTTCGAGAACGTCAAAGGTTGCAGCATTCCGATTGTCACGGCCGCCATGGGCGCCAACACCGCCACCTATGCGACCGCGCTCGATGTGGAGCCCGATGGCATCAATGCCGCCTGGGTCAGGGCATGCCGCAATCCGATCGCACCGAGAATCGTCGACAAGGCGCCATGCCAGGAAGTGGTCCTCACCGGCGATGACGTCAAACTATCCGCCCTGCCGATTCCCGTGTGGACGCCCGGCAAGGACGTCGGCCCCTATATCACCACCAACACCGTGACCAAAGACCTCGACACGGGTGTGCAGAACATGGGCGTCTACCGCACCATGGTGCGCGATGATAGGCATGTCATTTCCAACCTGCGTCCGGGACGCCAGGGTTACATCAACACGCTCACCTGGACCGACAAGGGAAAAGCGGCGCCTGTCGCCTGGGTTGTCGCCGCCCCGCCTGCGGTGCATTTAGCCACCGTGGCCAACCTGCCCTACGGCAGCGATGAAATGGGCGTCGCCGGCGGCATGATGGGCGCGCCCGTCAACATGGTGAAATGCACAAGCATCGATCTGCACGTTCCAGCCGATGCCGAAATCATCATCGAGGGCGAAGTGCGCCCCGGCGAGGAGGACATCGAGGGCCCCTTCGGTGAGGCTGCAGGCTACATGGGGCCCGTCGGCCCGCGGCCGCTGGTGCGCATCACCGCCATCACCCACCGCAAGAACCCGATCTATTACGGCTACACGAGCCAAATGGCTCCTTCCGAGAGCACCACCATCCAGAGCCTGACCAACGCCGGGGTGATGCTGAAGGCGCTGCGTCACGATCTGGGCGAGATCACGGTGAGCGACGTCTTTATCGATCTGAATTTCGCCGGCATGCTCGGCCACGCTTTCATCGCCATGAAGCCCACTTACCCCGGGCATGCGAAAAAAGTGGGGCGCCTTGCCGCCACGATGTCGCTCCTAAAGCGCGTCACGGTGGTCGACAACGACATCGATATCCGCGATTCCGCCCATGTCGAATGGGCGATGAACTCACGCTACAGTCCGGTTCGCGATACCGTTTTAATCAACGATATCCTCTCCAAGCTCGATCCCTCGGTCGCGCCGGGCACGCTCTCGAGCAAGGTCGTGTTCGACGCCACGGCCAAGCTCGATGCCGGTTCGCTCTCCCTTCCGCCCAAGCCGATCATGATGCAGGCGCTCGAGGTGTGGAAGGAGTTCGGCTGGCCCGAATTCAAGATCCCGAAGCGCGCGCAACTGCGCATCGATCATTCCTGAGATCGGTTCGCCACCCAGAAATCGAGCAGGCTGTGTAAGCACTCGCTCTTCGCAACACCGTTGCACCGAATGGGTATCTTGTGCGCGAGTGACTGATCGCGCTGGGCGCGGATCACTTATCGAGTTCCGGATAATGGCGAAAGATTCCGCTGCGGCTGAATTTTACCCGCCGCTCCGATCCGAGATAGGCGGCGATTCTCGGTCGCGCCGAAACCAGATCATGCAGCGCGATCAATCGCGGGTAATCGATTTCGAGCCGCGCCATGGCGCGCGGAAAGGCATAGCGCAGTCCGGCGACGATCTGAAACGCGGACAGATCGACGTAGGACAGCGCATTGCCCGCCAGATAGGGGCCCTTGCGCCGGTTTCGATCCAGCACGCGCTCGAAATAGCCCAGATACTTGGGCAGCCGCCCGGAAATGAGTTCGGCGGTGCGCCGCCCCGCTTCGCGTTTCTGATCCTCATAGTAGAGCGCGCTCGAGATCGGATGATGGCCCTCGTGGACCTCGTCCACCAGATCGGCGATCGTGAGCTGGAGCTGGTGTGTCCACAGGCGCCCTGCCTCGTCGCTGGGCGCCAGATCGTGTCTCGCCCCGAGAAACTGGAGAATGTTCGCCGTCTGCCCGATGATCTGTTTGCCTGCCTTCAGGAATGGCGGCGCAAACGGCGGGCGTGCCACCTGTGCACTTTCCACAAAGCGCATCAGCGCGGGTATGCCCTTGCCCTGTTTATCGTCCCCGCGCGCGACGTCGACGTACTTGGCTCCAGCTTCTTCCAGGGTAAGTCGAACGAATTCCCCGCGGCCCTGGATCGATGGCCAGTAATAAAGCTCATAGTGCATGCCGGAATCCTCCCCCAGTAGGCCCGAGTCGCGCGAAACACGATCTCATGGGTCCCGCCTCGATGCGCTAGTGTGCAAACACTGACTATCCCCCCACCTATTCCACGGCTTGCTCCGCGCGATTTGCATGTGTTTTCGCGTCTGGGCGCACCGCTTTGGCGCCGCACCAGCGAGTCACGGAAAATGACCACAACGCCGCTGATGATTTCCGACTCGCGCCCTGGCCTCGGCCGCTCGGCTTCCCCAGAAGAGATGAACAGTGACGGCGCCGTGCTGTCCTAATCGGGCTTGCCACATTCAAGGACACCGACCATTATCGGCTGATCTCCGGATTGCCCCGCGATCCGGATTCCACGCTCCCAGGAGCTGCAGCTATGAACGAAAAGAAGCCAGAAAAACACCGCCGTTCCGTGAAGGCGTATCTCAAAGAGTCGTTCCTGAACAGCACCGGCGCTAGGCCGCTGCGCATCCTTGCCGAATATCTTGAACCCAAGAGCCGCTTCGATCACTACCGGATCGACGACACCATCGTGTTCATGGGTTCCGCCCGCTTCATTTCGCGCGAGCAGGCCGAGGCCGCCCTGGCCGCCGCCGAGCGGGGCGAGGGCGACGTTGAACAGGCGCGATGCCAACTCGCGATGTCACGCTATTACGAGGACGCGCGCGAACTTGCCCACCGTCTAACGGAGTGGTCGAAACAGCTCCCCGACGAAGAGCAGCGCTTCGTGGTGTGCACCGGCGGCGGGCCCGGCATCATGGAAGCGGCCAACCGCGGCGCCTCCGAGGCGAAGGGTCTGAACATCGGACTTACTATCTCGCTCCCGATCGAGGAATTCGACAATCGGTACACGACGCGCGAGCTGTCGTTTCATTTCCACTACTTTTTCATGCGCAAATTCTGGTTTGCCTATCTCGCCAAGGCACTGCTTGTTTTTCCTGGGGGCTTCGGTACGCTTGACGAGCTGTTCGAAATCATGACGCTTCGCCAGACCCACAAGATGCGCAAGCACTTGGCGATTGTGCTGTTTGGCGCGAAATATTGGGACGAGGTAATCGATTTCGAGTCGCTGGTCCGACACGGCACCATCGACGAGGCGGACCTCGACTTGTTTTACCGGACCGACTCGGTGGACGAAGCTTTTGAATTCATCACCCGACACCTTACCGAGTTCGCCCTAACCGAGCGTGGGGCAATCCTGTGAGAATGAGCTTGGGCATGGGCATGAAAGTGGGGGCATACTTTCTTTATTCGTCAGCTGAAGCGCGGACTGGGTTGTGGCGTCGGGTTCTCGCTTTGTTCGGCGCCAGCTGCCTCGTCGCAACCGTGTGGGCGCAGGCCCCCTCCCCGGGGACTGCGCGTGCCCCCGATGTTCCATACCAGCCCACGGAAATGAAGGTGGTGCAGGTCATGCTGCAGCTGGGACGCGTGAAAGCGGGCGATGTCGTCTACGACTTGGGTTGCGGCGATGGGCGCATCGTCATTGCCGCTGTGCGCGATCGTGGTGCACGCGGCGTGTGCGTGGACATCGATCCCCAACGCATCGCCGAAGCGCAGGACAACGCGCGCAGGGCGGGCGTGGCCGACCGCATCCGATTTCTCACCCAAGATCTGTTCGAAACGGATATCAGCCAGGCGTCGGCGGTGATGCTGTTTTTGTGGCCCGATGTCAATCTCGCCCTGCGCCCGAAGCTGCTGCGCGAACTCAGGCCGGGTGCCCGCGTCGTCTCCCATATGCACGACATGGGTGAGTGGAAGCCGCAGAAGACCGCGTGGGTTTCGGCCAGCGATCGCGAGCGTGTCGTCTACCTCTGGACCATCCCCCGCCCGGCGCGTCGTCGCTGAACGGAAGTGCTTCCGGCTGCTGCGGGTTTTCCCTGATAGGGAAAGTTCGGTAGGCGAACCTGCCGTCGACCAAAACGACCTTTGATCTAGGTTAAAGGTTTGCGCCAATTGCAGAGCAACACTCCCGTTCTCTCGCGGCCGAGTGCCGCCTGAGCTGGGCTGGTGCTGAAAGACAGGGGCAAATCACGGATCAACCAATGGAAATTGTTGAGACTCCAACGGGCGCGGGAAGTCAGGCTGCGCGGGGGACCTGTCCGTCGTGCACGGTGAGGGCGTTTTGCTTCGGTCATGGCGCGGATGCAACCGCATTGGAGCAGCTCGATCAGGCGGTCGAGCGGCGTTTGCGAGTATCAACCGGCGAATACCTCTACCGGATCGGTGATCCGTTCAAGAGCCTGTACGCGATACGCTCGGGCTGCCTGAGAAACACCATCCGCGATGACCGCGGGCGTGAGCAAGTCGTGGGATTTCACATGATGGGCGATGTCATCGGGGTCGCCGGCATCGGACCGCGGACGTACATTTTCGACATGTGTGCTCTGGAGCAAAGCGAGGTCTGCGAAGTCCCCTTTGACCGGCTGGAGGAACTCGCTGATCGGGTCCCGGCGCTTCGCGGCAACATTCTCAAGATCTTCGGGCGTTATAGAAATCGGGACGCACGAACACAGTCCCTGCGCAGGAACGTCAGCGCTCAGGGAAGACTCGCGGGCTTCCTGCTCGATTATTCCCGGCGATTGGAAGCCTTGGGACAGGATCCGGCAAACTTCAGACTACCGATGTCGCGCGGCGACATCGCGAGCTATCTCGGACTGAGCCTCGGGGCGCTGGGCAAGGCATTTACTCAGCTTGAGGAGAGCGGAATCGCTAAGGCGTCGGGCAAGGCCATCGCGGTCTACGCTCTCGAAGGCCTGCAGTCGCTTGCGGGCAGCAGCGCCTAGAGCGGTCCCGCCTGCGAGGTCGCGCCGGCGCCGGGCGGGTTGTCTGCATGAGGCTAGGCTTGCGCAGGTTTTGAGGGCCGCGTTTGAACCGGCTCCGGAGTCCCCGACACGCTGGGCCAAACTCGGCTATCCTATTCAGAGGCCTATCGGCGTCCAACGCGTCCGCCATGAGCCACAAGCACGAGAATTTGATTCAATCTATCTTTCGTGACCCCATCAGCGCCAACATCCACTGGCGCGAGGTGGAGTCGCTCCTGCATCATCTCGGCGCCCAGGTCGAGTCGCTATCGGGGGCGCGCGTACATGTGAAGTTGCATGGCCACGAGGATGTTCTGCATCGCCCACATCATGGCAATACGCTCGACCGCTCAGGCGTCAAGATCTTGCGCGAATTCCTCGCCCGTGCCCGGATCACGCCCTCGCTCTTCGAAGCGATGAAGGACCGGGCAAAAGATGGATAACCTATTTGCCGAGCTGCCCGCGGGCGCAGGCGCGGAACAGTTCGTGCAACTGCTGCTTCGTCCCGGACTGAAAATCGAGCGCATCGTTTCGACCGGGCAGGCGACGCCGCCCGGCCTTTGGTGCGACCAGCCGCACGGCGAGTGGGTCTTGTTACTGCAGGGCGAAGCGAGGCTTGCTTTCGAGGACGGGTCGTGCCTGCTGCGGCCCGGAGACTTCGTCGATATCGCGCCACGGCGCCGGCACCGGGTCGAATGGACCCGCCCTGGTGTGCCTACTGTTTGGTTGGCCGTGCATTACGGCGCGGGCGTGGGCGAATAGGGGACCGCGCGCCGCTGCCGCCTCGTCCGACCACTCGACATCAGTCAGGTCTTCATCCGTACAACAACGGTCCCGCGTTCGATGGCCCGCCTACCCCCGCGCTTTCGCGTGCCTCTGCTCGACTCCGGTGATGAGGACCGTCGCCACCGTGAGCAGGGCCAGCACGCCGGTCGCCCAGAAAATATTACGCGGGCTTGAGTGGTCGAGCAGCCAGCCGAAAAGAATCGGCGCTATGACCCCGCCAACGTTGAATCCGGTCGAGACAAAGCCGAAGACCTTGCCCATCTGTCCGGGCGGCGTCACCGAGCGGATCATCATGTCGCGCTGGGGCGAAACGAACCCATGGCAGAAGCCGGCGACTGCAAATAGCAGGCCGATGACGATCAAGGGCGGGTCGAACGCCGCCACCGCGAAAATGGAAGCGGCCATGCCGACGAAGCACCCGGCGGCGAACAGGTCGTGCCGCGCAATCCGGTCGGCTGCGAATCCGCCTACCAGCACGCCGATCGGTGCGCTGAAGAGGTACGCCGAGAGCACGACGGTGGCAGTGCCGAGCGGGGTCTGATAGAGCTCGTGCAGCGCTGAAACGCTGAAGGTGCTGAAGCCGCGGCCGGTCATGGCGATGCCGGCGAAGAACAGCAGCCCCATCAGCACTGGCGTGCTGAGCAGCAAGGCCATGCCGGTGCGATGCGCCCCACGGTCCGCCTGATGCTCCGCGCCGGCGGCGTGCGGCGCGCGCGAGGCGTCGCGCAGAACCCCGGAGTTCATCCACATGAGCACGGCGACGAACGCGCCTAGTGCACCGCACGCGAACAGTGCGGCACGCCAGCCGATGAACGCGGAGAGAAATAGCACCGTCGCCGGCGCGAGCGCGTCCCCAACCACGCCGGAGAAGGTATGGATGGAGAACACGCGCCCGATACGCTTCTTGTCCACCGATGCGTTGAGGATCGCGTAGTCCGCCGGGTGGTAGACCGCGTTGGCCAGTCCGGCCGCCGCCATCAGTGCGACCAGTACGCCGTAGACCGGGAATACCCCGACAAGCGCGATCGCCACCGACTCGACAAAGGTGCCGGCGATCAGTATCGTGCGTGCGCCGTAATGGTCGACCAGAAAACCGAGCGGAATTTGCGCGAAGCCGGTGGTGATCGCCAAGGCTGCGATGGCAACCCCGAGTTCGGTGAAGCCAACACCGTAGAAATCGCGCAGCAGCGGGAACAGCGGCGGCAGCAGCAGCAGGTGGAAATGGGCGAAGAAGTGGCCCGAGCAGACGAGCCCGACCACTTTCGCCTCGTTCCTCGGGGCGTCAAACCGCGATGCAAGTTCCATGAAAGCCGATGTCCTCTGTCGATGTCCTCTGTCCGATGGGCTTTCGCCCGGTCGCAACGGTTCGGCGCGAGCGAGCCGATTCGCGTTAGCCTGCGGCGTGTACTGCCGGCTCTGAACTGCGAGCGCGCTCCGCGGCCACGCGTGGGGTCGGGCGCACGTTCATCATCATCTGGAACCCGCCGGCTATCAGGCCGATCGCGACGGCGGATTTCCAGGCTAAGTCATAGGACCCGAGCATGCTGTAGATCAGGCCGCCCCCCCAGGCCCCGAGGAATGAGCCGACCTGGTGGCTGAAGAAGGCGATGCCCTGAAGCGTGGCCAGGAAACGCAGGCCAAATAGATGCATGACCAGACCGCTCATCAGCGGGATCACACCCAGCCAGAGCGAGCCCATGGCGGCGGCGAATATCATGGTCGAGGCCGGCGTCGGCGGCACGAGGAAGTAGGCCGTAATGAACAGCGAGCGCAGGATATAAATCGCGCCGAGCAGCACGCGCTTGGAATAGCGTCCGCCGAGCCAGCCGAAGAGATACGACCCGCCCACATTGAAAAGGCCGATCAGCGCGAGCGACGTCGAACCCACGGTTGGATCCATGCCACAGATTTCGAGATAGGTCGGCAGGTGCGTAGTAAGAAACACAAGCTGCAGGCCGCAGACGAAAAACGCGAGCGCCATAACCACGTAGCCGGAATGACCCGCCGCCTCGCGAATGGCCTGTCCCACCGACTGTTCGCGAGCGCTCGCAGATTCGCGCTCGAGTTCGATGCGGTCGGCGCCGCCGGCGAAGAAGGCCGAGGGCAGCATGACCGCTATGAGTCCCAGGAACGCGACCATGGCTACCTGCCAGCCGCTGCTGGTAATCAGCGACTGCGCCATCGGCGAGGCGAGCGTGAGACCAAGCGATCCGATAGCCGACACACTGCCCATGGCCACGCTGCGCTTGAGCGGGGATACGGTGCGCGCGGTCACCGACATGGCGATATTCGAGCCGGTGCAGGACATGGCGATGCCGACACAGAAGCCCGCCCCCAGTATCAGCAGCAAGGCGGATGTGGCGAACAGACTGAGCAGGACGCCGGCCGCGTAGACAAGCACACCGGTGAGGGCGACCCCGCGTGCCCCATGGCGGTCGGCGAGCATGCCGACGAAGGGCTGGGTTGCGCCCCACACTATGTTCTGAATCGCGATTGCCAGAGAGAAGTCCGCCGCGGTGATGCCTATCTCGCGGATCATGTGTGGCTGAAACAGGCCCCAGCTCTGGCGAATTCCCATGCTCATGCTGAGCATCACTGCGGCCCCGCCGAGAATAAGCAGGCCTTGTGCGCGAGTGAGTTGATTTCGCTTCATGGCGCGTTTCGCCCGGTGTTGCGCGGAACTCTGATCGGCCAGCGCAAGTCGTGCCGGCTCAGCCCACGTCCAGCAGTTCCACCTCGAACACCAGTGTCGCATTGGGCGGGATCACGCCGCCGGCACCGCGCGCGCCGTAACCCAATTCGGGCGGTATGGTGAGTTTTCTCCGGCCGCCCACTTTCATGCCTTGCACGCCTTCATCCCAGCCGCGGATGACATGGCCCGCACCCAGGGGAAAGACGAAGGGGTCGTTGCGGTCCTTGCTCGAGTCGAACTTGCTGCCGTCGGTGAGCCAGCCGGTGTAGTGAACGGTTACGCTGCGACCGGCCGAGGCCACCGCGCCGTCGCCCGAAAGGATGTCTTCGATAATCATGCCGCTGGGAGTCGTGGTCGATGCCATGGTGGCCCCAAGTAAAAAAGCAGCCATTGTAGCCGCAGACCACGGGACTGTCCCCCGGCCCGAAAAAATGAAAGAACTGCGTTGCCTTCAAGGTGTTTCCCGCAAGGTGTGGGTTCCCGTGCCACGGACAGCGTGCCCGGCCCGCGAAGTTCCCCACCCTTCGCGTCAACCGGCAGCGTGGGCGGATGCTTGCGATTCGCGCGAACGCTCCGCGGCCACTCGCGGGCTCGGACGAACGTTCATCATCATCTGGAACCCGCCTGCGATGAGGCCGATTGCTACCGCCGATTTCCACGCCAGATCGTAGGATCCGATCATGCTGTAGATGAGCCCACCGCCCCAAGCCCCCAGAAATGCGCCGACTTGGTGGCTGAAGAACATGATGCCGACGAGCGTGGTCATGAAACGCAGGCCGAACAGATGGATGACCAGCCCGGTGTATAGCGGTGTCACGCTAAGCCAGAGTGCGCCCATGGCTGCCGCAAACACCAGGGTCGAGGTGGGCGATGGCGGCACTAGGAAATAGGCGGTGATCACCAGCGATCGCATGACGTAGATGCCGCCAAGCAGAAGGCGCTTGGAATGTCGCCCGCCGAGCCAGCCGAAGAAATACGTCCCCCCGACATTGAACAGGCCGATCAATGCGAGTGATGTGGAACCCACGGTCGGATCCATGCCGCAGATTTCCAGATAGGTGGGCAGGTGCGTGGTGATGAACACCAACTGCAGCCCGCAGACGAAAAAAGCGAGCACCAGGGTCACGTAGCCTGGATGCGCGGCGGCCTCGCGAATCGCCTCACCTACCGACTGTTGGGGCCCGGATGCCGCCTCGATCTTGATCCTGTCGGCCCCGCCGGCGAGAAAGGCCGCCGGCAGCATCACCGCGACGAGTCCGAGGAACGACACCATGGCGACCTGCCATCCGCTGCTGGTGATCAACGACTGAGCCAGCGGCGAGGCGAGCACGAGGCCAAGCGACCCGAGCGCCGACACGCTGCCCATGGCGACGCTGCGCTTGGCCGGCGATATGGCGCGCGCGGTTGTCGACATGGCCATGTTCGAGGACGTACAGGACAAGGCGATGCCCACGCAGACCCCGGCGCCCAGAATCAGTACCAGGGCCGATGTGGCGAATATGCTGACCACTACGCCTGCGGCATAGAGCAGCGTGCCGGCGATCGCGATCCGGCGCGCACCGTGGTGGTCGACCAGAATGCCGACGAAGGGCTGCGTCAGGCCCCAGATGATGTTCTGGAGTGCGATCGCCAGCGAAAAATCGGCGGCGGTGATGCCGATATCGCGAATCATGTGAGGCTGGAACAAGCCCCAGCTCTGGCGTATGCCCATGCTCATGCTGAGCATCATCGCCGCCCCACCGAGAATGAGGTTCCTTTGCAAGGGCGTAAGCTGGCTTTGTTTCATGCTTCGCACGGCCGCAGCATCGCGCATGACCACGTGAGAAAAAAAGCGGATTCTAGCCTTAGGCTGGCGGGCTGTCGCCCCGTATGTATAGTGGCCCTCGTTCTCGTGTGGAGATTCCTCGGTGTTGGGGGAGCGGTTACCATAGTCGCGCGCGATAAGGATATTCGGCCCCTACCATAATGCCCTGCGACCAATACGATCTGGCGATCATCGGCGGGGGCATCAATGGCGTGGGCATCGCCCGTGATGCCGCGGGCCGCGGCCTGCGGGTGCTGCTCGCCGAGGCCGGGGACCTCGGCGCGGCAACCTCCTCGGCCTCGACCAAGCTCATTCACGGCGGCCTGCGCTATCTCGAACATGGCGAGTTCAGGCTGGTCGCCGAGGCGCTCGCCGAGCGTGAAGTGCTGCTCAGGATTGCGCCGCATATCGTCCGGCCGCTCCAGTTCGTGCTTCCCTATGAACGTCATTTGCGCCCGGCGTGGATGATCCGCGCCGGCCTGTTTCTCTACGATCATCTGGGAACACGCGCATTCGGGCTCGGTGGCGATCGCAGTTCGCTGCCCGGGTCGCACGCCGTCGCGCTCGATGCCGAGGGCTATGGGGCCGGCCTCAAGCGCGACTTCAGCTCGGGTTTCACCTATTGCGACTGCTTCGTCGACGATGCGCGCTTGGTGGTGCTCAACGCGCGCTCGGCGCGCGCGCACGGGGCGAGCATACGCACGCGCACGCGGTGCACGTCGGCTCGGCGCCAAGACGGCGAGTGGAGCATCACGCTCGAGGATGAAAACGGCGGGCAGCGCATCGGCGCGAAAGCGCTCGTCAATGCAGCCGGTCCCTGGGTGAAAAGCGTGCTCGAGCGTGAAATCGGGGTTAGCGTTCGAGGCGGTGTGCGCCTGATAAAGGGCAGCCATATCGTGGTTTCGAAGGTCCACGACAAGAACCACGCCTATATCCTGCAAATTCCGGACGGGCGCATCGTCTTTCTCATTCCCTATGAGCGCGAGTTCACACTGCTGGGCACCACCGACACGCCGATCGCGGAGTGCGGGGACCGAGCGCAGATCAGCGGCGAGGAGATCGCCTACCTGTGCGGGGCAGCCAGCCGCTACACCGAGCGGCCGATCACCGCGGCCGACGTGGTGTGGAGCTACAGCGGGGTGCGAGCGCTCTATGACGACGGCACTCTGGACCCTTCTGCGGTTACGCGCGACTATCATCTGATCATGGATGAGAACGAGCCGCCCCTCGTGTCGGTGTTCGGCGGCAAAATCACCACCTACCGGAAGCTCGCGGAGGCCGTGCTCGCTAAGCTCTCGCGCTGGTTCCCGCGGCGCGGCACCTGGACCGATATCGAACCCCTCCCCGGGGGCGAATTCGGCGCCGCCGATTTCGATGGCCTGCTCACCGATTACAAACGCCGCTACCCAAAATTCAAGGTGCAGTGGTTGGCGCGCTTGCTGCGGCGTCATGGCACGCTGGCTCAGGAGGTGCTCGGCCGGGCCCGCGACGAGGCCGATCTGGGTGAGGATTTCGGCGGCGGACTGTTCGAGTCCGAGGTGCGCTACCTGAAGGCAAACGAGTGGGCGCGCGAAGCCGACGATGTGTTATGGCGCCGGACCAAGTGCGGGCTGTACATGGGCCCCGCGCAGCGCAAGCGTCTCGAGGCCTACATGCGCACTGAGGCCTGACCATCATGGAATGGTTGCTCGGCTATCTTGCCATCGGTGCCGTGGTGGGTTTCTTTGCCGGCTTGCTCGGTATCGGCGGCGGCGCGATCATGGTGCCGCTGCTTGTCATGCTGTTTGCCGCGCAGGGACTGCCCAAGGCGAACATCCTGCACCTCGCCGTGGGTACGGCGATGGCGACCATTTTGTTTACCTCGGTGTCGAGCGTGCGCGCCCACGCGTCGCGCGGCGCGCTGCGCTGGGATATTGCGCGCAAGATTACGCCGGGCATCCTCTTTGGCGCCGTACTGGGCTCATTTCTGGCCGGCAACTTCTCGACTTTCGGCTTTGCGGTGTTCTTCACCGCATTCGTGTTTTTCGCGGCGACGAGCATGCTGCTCGACAAACGGCCAAAGCCCTCGCGCGAGCTTCCCGGAGTTCTGGGCATGTTCGTCGCCGGCACCGTCATCAGCGGCTTGTCGGCGCTCGCGGCGATTGGCGGCGCGGTGATGACCGTGCCGTTCCTGCTCTATTGCAACGTTCCCATGCTGCAAGCGATCGGCACAGCCGCGGCGATCGGCTTTCCGATTGCACTGGGGGGCTCGATCGGTTTCGTCGCGACGGGTCTGAGTGCCGCCCAGTTGCCTCCCTACAGTTTCGGCTACATCTATCTTCCCGCGCTGGCCGGTATCACCGTCGCCAGCATGCTCCTCGCGCCGCTGGGCGCCGCGCTTGCGCACCGGCTTCCGACCAAGCGGTTGAAGCAGATCTTTGCCGTGCTCCTGTATTTTTTTGCGGCGCGCATGCTCGTCGCGCTGTGGTAGCCCGCGTTACTTCAATTGCTCGCGCAGCACTTTCTTTTGCACTTTGCCCATGGCGTTGCGCGGCAGGTCATCGACGAAGGTCACGCGCTTGGGCACCTTGAAGCCGGCGATTTGCGAGCGGACATGCGCGATCACCTGCGCTTCGTCGAGACTCGCGTTCTTGTCGCGCACCACCACCGCGGCCACCGCTTCGCCGAAATCCGGATGCGGCACGCCGACCACGGCCGACTCCACCACGCCGGGCATGGCGTCGATGACCAACTCGATTTCCTTGGGGTAGACGTTGTAGCCGCCGGAGATGATGAGATCCTTGGAGCGGCCGACGATGCAGAGATAACCGTCGCCGTCCCACTGACCCACGTCGCCGGTGCGGAACCAGCCGTCGGCAGTAAACTCCTCCTTGGTCTTATCCGGCATCCGCCAGTAGCCGATAAAGAGATTGGGACCCTTGATCTGGATGTCGCCGGGCTCGCCGGTCGCGAGCGGCTGCCCTAGCGGACCGACCACGCGCACCGATACCCCCGGCAGCGGAAATCCGACTGTGCCGCCGCGGCGGTCTCCCTCGTACGGGTTGGAAGTGATCATGCCGGCCTCGGACATTCCATAGCGCTCCAGTATGGTATGCCCGCTGCGGCTGCGGAATTCGTCGAAGGTATCGAGCAGCAGCGGGGCCGAGCCCGAAATGAAGACGCGCATGCTGCCGCAAGCAGCCTTGTCGAAGCCGTGCTCGGCAAGCAGGCGCGTGTAGAAGGTGGGCACGCCCATCATGGCGCTGGCGCGGGGCAGATCGGCGATCACTGCTTTCGGGTCGAACTTGCGGTGGAACAGAATACGCGCGCCGGCGAGCAGTATCGGATGCACGGCGACGAACAAGCCATGGACGTGAAAGATCGGCAGCGCGTGGATCAGCACGTCGCGCTCGCTGAATCGCCAGTACTCGCGCAGCACCTGGGCATTCGAGGTGAGATTGCCGTGAGTCACCATGGCACCCTTGGAGCGGCCGGTGGTGCCGGAGGTATAGATGATGACCGCCAGATCGTCGTCATCGCGTTCGCAATCGGCAAACCGTTCTGCGGCCCCCGTCATGGCCTCGCCGAGGCTTCCGCGGCCCGCATCGTCGAGGCTGACGAGGTGCTCGATGCCGTGCGCGCGTACAAGCTCGCCGAGCATCGGCGCCGATTCCGGGCGGCACACCACTACGCGGGGCTCGGCGTCGCCCAGGAAGTAATCGAGCTCGGCCCTCTGGTAGGCGGTGTTCAGCGGCAAATAGCACATTCCGGCGCGCAGCGTGCCCAAATAGAGGAACAACCCTTGGGGCGACTTGTCGATCTGCGCTGCGACCCGGTCGCCCGCCTGCAGGCCCAGTCCGGTGAGAAAGGAGGCCACGCGCGCGGTCTCGCGCTCGAGGTCGGCGTAACTGAATGACTCGCCGCGATCGGTCTCGATCACGTTGGCGCCGAGCCGCCGGGCGAACCCGCGCCTGAAGTACGAATACGCATTCATGAGAGCATCTTGGATTGTCGCGACCGAGAGTAAAATATGCGCGCGTCATCGTAGGAGTGCCCGTGCGCGGCGTCAAGGATTGCGCTGCGGTGCTTTTTCCTTCGAACTATGAAAACGATGCTCTAATCTGGCTGCAAATGAGCCTCAAGACCCGAATCCTCGCGCTGGTCCTGGGCCTGGTAATCATAGGGGTCTGGGGCTTTGCCACGCGCATGGCGGCCGTACTTCAGGCCGATATCGAGAAAATCATATCCGGGCAGTTGGCGACGCAAGTCAACTATGTCACCGACGATTTGGATAAAGAACTGCAGTTTCGCATCGAATCACTGAAGGAAATAGCCGCCGGGATCGTTTTCGACCGGCACGCCAGTCGGGCCCAAATCCAACGCCTTCTCGATCGGCGTAATCCTTCCATCACCATGTTCCGGCTGGGCGTCCTGGTCGTGGACAGGGACGGAGTCATCGTCGCCGATCACGCGCCGAGTTCTGTGGCGCATCGCAGCGGTTTGTTGGGAGGGCACGACTATTTTCTCGACGTGATGGAAGGCGACAGGCCCCTCATCGGCCCTCCCATAGTGGCGGGGCGTTTTTCCGATCAACCCATGATCCCGATCGCCGTACCCCTGCACGATAGCTACGGAGCCGTCACCGGCGTGCTTATTGCACCCGTCATCAGTTCCGAGCCTAGCCTGTTCGGCAAGTTGATGGAGGCGAAGATCGGCAGGACCGGCAGTTTCCTGGTGATGTCACCCAAGGACAAATTGATCGTGTCGGCAACCGACAGGAGCGCCATCATGAGGCCTTTGCCGCCCAAGGGCGCAAATCGCATGCTCGATAGGCGTCTCGACGAAGGCTACGAGGGTCCCGGCATTGCCGTTACCCCCAGTGGCGTCGAGGTGCTTGGTGTGAGCCGTAAATTGGCTACCGCCGGTTGGATCGTGATTGGGAACATCTCGACCGAGGAAGCGTTCGCGCCGATCAAGTCGTTCAAGAATCAAATCTATCAAACGGCGGCGCTGATCTCTCTGGCGCTCGCGTTGCTGCTCATCCTTGTGCTGAGGCGACAGATGGCGCCGCTCGAGGAGGCAAACCGGGCCATGCAGCTTATGTCCAAAGGCAAGAAACTTTTTGCGCCGATCCCCGTGCGGCGACAAGACGAGATCGGGCGCCTAGTGGAAAACTTCAACCATCTGGTACTGGAGAGGCAGCGGGTCGACCACGAAATTCGCGACCTTAACCACAATCTCGAGGAGCGTGTGCGGGAGCGAACCGACGAGCTGCGCGCCGCCAATCGACGACTCGAGGCAGAGATCGGGGAGCGCAAGCGGGCGGAAGAGTCCGTATTGAACTATGCCGATCGCCTTCAGCTCTTCACCCGCCGTATGGTAACCATGTTGGAAGGGGAACGACGGCGTCTGGCCCGGGAACTTCACGACGGTGTGTCATCGAACCTGACCGCCATCCGCCTGGAACTCGAGGTGATGGAAAAACAACTATCCGAAAACGATTTGACGGGCTTGAGCGATAAAGTGTCCGACTGTGTGGGCTTGGTCGCGGATGCCGCGATTACGAGCCGGGAAATCAGTTCGGACCTGCATCCGGCCGTGTTGGACTACATGGGCATCCTTCCCGCGCTGAAGGATCTCGGCGAAAAATTCAGCCGAAGAGCCAATATCGCGGTCGCTGTGGCCGGAGTAGCACCCGGGATCAGATTGCCGGCGGAAAAGGAAATCGCGCTGTTCCGCATCGCGCAGGAAGCGCTGATGAATTGCGCCAAACACTCCCATGCCGACAATATCGCCATCAGCCTCGATTGCAATTCCGAACGCATACAACTGTCGATCGCCGACGACGGCGTCGGGTTCGACGCTCCGGAGCTGAGCCAGGGCGGGCAAGCGCCGGGGCTCGGACTTCTGACGATGCAGGAAAGGGCCGAGGCCATCGGCGGCAAGTGCCGAATCCATTCGACGCCGGGAAAAGAGACAAGAGTCGTCGTCGAAGTGCAGGCCTGACCCCGGAGCGACCGGCATCCGCCGCTTTCATCGGCCCTTGAATTGGGGCTTTTGCTTGGCCAGGAACGCCTTGAATCCGATGCGATAGTCCTCGGTATCGAAACAGGCATAGGATTCGTCGTACTCCGCCTGCGATAGCGGCTGTGGCTGCATCAGCCGGTTGGCGAACTTCTTGTGCCAGCGCGCAACCAGAGGCGCGCCCTCCGCGATTCGCTGTGCACTCGCGTAGGCCTCTTCCTCCACCTTATCGTCCGGTACCACCCGATTGACCAGTCCTTTTTCCTTTGCTTCCCGCGCGTCGAACACTCGTCCTTCGAGTGCGATTTCCAGCGCAACCGCTTTTCCGCACAAATCGACCAGCCCCTTCAACTCTGCAAAGGCCATCACGAGTCCCAGACTCTTCACCGGCACGCCAAAGCGCGCGGATTGCCCGCAAACGCGCAGGTCGCACTGAGCCGCTATTTCCAAACCTCCGCCGACGCAGGCGCCGTGGATCATGGCGATTACGGGGTGTCTGCAGAGCGAGAGTGATCGCAGGGTGCGTTCGACGCTGCGGCCGTAGCGCTTAGCTTGTTTGGAATTTGCCCGTTCGTGCTCGAATTCAGCGATATCGGCTCCTGCGGCGAATGCTCTGCTGCCGGCGCCGCGGAGGACGACGCAGCGCACCGAATCATCGGCCGAGAGTTCGTCTGTCACCTGCCCGAGCCGCTCCCACATGGGGCGGGAAAGCGCGTTCATGCGCTCGGGGTTATCGAGGACTAGGGTGGCGATATCGCCTTGTCGGGCGACCAGGACCGTACCGGACATGGTGGGTACTCCGTGCTCAGCGATAGAAGAACTCTACCAGACCCATCCCGGTCGCAACATTGCTCACCAGTTGATCCAGCTGACCGGACCCAGGCTGATCCACGGCACGTAGGTCACGAGCAACGTCACCAGCGCCAGCACCAGGGTGAAGGGCCAGCTCACCCGGAAGACGGCCCAGAACGGCAGGCGCGCAATGGCTGCCGTGGTGAACAGCACGGTCGCCACCGTCGGCGTCTGCTGGCCGATGTCGAGGTTGATGGTCACGATG
>JACQTO010000121.1 GCA_016210745.1 Betaproteobacteria bacterium | reverse complement strand
GGCCAGATAGCATCCCAACACCATCCCGTTGTGCCCGGCACCGATGATCAAAGCGTCGTACTTCGCCCCTTCCATTTGCTCCTCCGAAGTGCTTTAGTCACTTACAAGTTTATTCTTCGCAAATTTGGCGAAGATTTGGTTTCTAAATTCGGATAAACGGCAATACCAGCTTCCTTGGTTCCGGCTCGGCCGGCTTGGGATTCTGCTAGCATGTTCGGCGCAAATGTTTGCCGAACTGTTCCTCAAATGTAACGAATCGTAACGAAACCCCTGAAGAATCAACTAGGTCACGCTAGATTCCCCCCATGTTGGAAAAAACCTCGCCGATCGACGCCGCCGACATCGCCGGCCGCCTTGGCCTTATGCAAGCCGGCCTGGACATGGTCAACCAGGGATTCACCATCATCGACACCGATCTTCGGCTCGTCGCATGGAACCGGACTTTTCTGGAAATGCTGGAGGTGCCACCGGAGCTCGCCCGTTTTGGCATGCCTTTCGAAGCCTTTATGCGGTGCAACGCCGAACGCGGCGAATACGGGCCCGGCGACGTCGAAGCAATGGTGGCTGCCCGCGTCAATGCCGCCCGGGCTTTCGAACCGCATTACTTCGAGCGGGTCCGTCCCAACGGACGAACAATCGCCGTGCGAGGAGAGCCGCTGCCGGGCCGCGGCTTTGTCACCATCTATACCGACATCACCGAACAGCGACGCATCGAGCAACTGATTCGCGATCAGAATGCGGAACTCGAGCGCCGCGTGCAGGAGCGCACTCAGGCCCTGGCGCGCAGCGAAGAACGATTGCGTCTGATCACCGACGCGATTCCGGCATTGATCGCCTCGCTGGACCGCGGCCTCGTCTACCGTTTTGCCAACAAAGGCTATGCCGATTGGTTTGGCCGCCGCAAGGAAGACCTGGTCGGCCGCCCGGTCGCGGAGATACTCGGGCCACAGCTCTATGCCGAATTGGCGCGCCATATCGAGCGTGCCCTCGAGGGCGAGACGGTGAGTTACGAGTACGCTGCACTTCAGGCCGACGGCCAGACGCTTTATGCCAGCAACACGCTGGTGCCCGAATTTGGTCCGGACGACCGCGTATCCGGCATTTTTGTCCTTTCCTCGGATATCACCGAGCAGAAACGCGCGCAGGCAGCCCTGCTGCAGGCGCAAAAGATGGACGCCGTCGGTCGGCTAAGCGGCGGTCTGGCACACGATTTCAACAATATGCTCACTGTGGTTATCGGCAATCTGGTGCCACTGCAGGAGCTTCTGGGCGGCACCGCAGCGCTGGAGGATTATCTTAAACCGGCCTTGATGGCCAGCCGTCGTGGCGCGGATTTGATCCGCCGCCTGCTCACCTTTGCCCGCCAGCAACCGCTCGAACCGCGGCCGGTCGAAATCGGCGCGCTGGTCGGCAGCCTCGAACTGTTGCTGCGCCGCTCGCTGCCGGAGCGCATCAACCTGCGAACGCTGCTGCACCGCACCCCGCTGCTTGCCCTGACCGATCCGCACCAGCTTGAAAACGCACTGCTCAATCTCGCCCTCAACGCCCGCGACGCCATGCTCGGGGGCGGCGAACTGACCATCGACCTCGACAGGCGCCGAATCGACGTGGAAGCCGCCCAGGAAATGGAAATCAGCGCAGGCGATTACGTGCACATCACCGTCTCCGACACCGGAGCCGGCATGGATGCCGCGACCCTGGCGCACGCGCTCGACCCCTTCTTCACCACCAAGGGTTTCGGCTCGGGCAGCGGTCTGGGACTGTCGATGGTCTATGGCTTTGCCAGGCAATCGGGCGGCGCTTTGCGTCTTTCCAGCGTACCCGGACGAGGAACGGAGGTGGAACTGCTGCTGCCGGAGAGCGCAGTCCCTGCGGCCGCGGAAGACGAGGTGATTGCCCTCGCCGATTCCGCAACCAATCGTTATCTCGTGCTGCTGGTGGAGGACGATCCCGAGGTGCGCAAGATCGTGCGCATGCAGCTTACCGATCTCGGTTACCCGGTAATCGAAGCTCGGGACGGGGCAGAAGCGCTGCGGGTTCTCGACAGTGTTGCTGAAATCAGCATCGTGGTCTCAGATCTGGTCATGCCCGGCGGCGTGGACGGCAGGCTCTTGGCCAATCGCGTGCGCGCGACCCGGCCTGGCGTCAGCGTGCTGCTGATGAGCGGCTATCCCAACGAATTGACGAAGGACGGCGAGGACTTGGCGCTATTGTCCAAGCCTTTTTCCAGGCAGGAGTTATCGGAAGCACTCGAGCGCTGCGTGCGATGAACGAATCCGAAAAAATCGAGATCCACGTCCTGGAGGACGATCCGCTGGTCGCCCGCACATTGACGCGGACACTGGAAGAATATGGGTTCAACTGCCGCTGGTTTCGCACCGCGGCCGAACTGCTGGCGAGCGTTAAGCAGCGACCGCCGGCGCTTTGCATCGTGGACTTGGGCCTGCCCGACCGCGATGGTCTCGACGTAGTGCGCGAACTCCAGCAGAAAGTCGGTTGCGGAGTGATGATTCTCACCGGACGGGGGTTCCTTTCGGATCGGGTCATCGGCCTCGAATTCGGCGCCGATGACTACGTGGTCAAGCCGTTCGAACCGCGCGAATTAGTGGCGCGCGTTCGAAGCATCCTGCGCCGCTACGGTCATCGCGGCGCCGAATCCAGGCAAGGCGGAAGACGGGTAGCTTGCTTCGAGGGCTGGCAATTCGACACTGCCAGCTTTGCGCTGACTGACCCCGAAGGAGGCGAAGAAGTGCTGGGCGCCGCCGAGGCACACCTGTTGCAGGCGTTGTTGGAACACCCGAATCGCATCCAGAACCGGCAACAGCTGTCGCGCACACCGGACTTGCTGCCGTACGACCGCAGCATCGACGTTCGAATTTCGCGGCTCCGTCGCAAACTTCGTGACGACCCTCACAGCCCCAGACTGGTCAAGACGGTCTACGGCGTTGGCTATCTTCTGGCCGTGAACGTGACTTGGACGAGCAAGTAGGGGCAGCCCAATCGCCACACACTCGGGCTCGCCCAGGGTTCTTGCGGAAGGTCTATCCAAATAATATTTAAAATTTGGCTTCGCCGATCTCATATGAAGACGCCAAGCCGTCCGTGCCGTTATCCATAACCGGGTTTTCAGTACGGATGT
>JACQTO010000123.1 GCA_016210745.1 Betaproteobacteria bacterium | reverse complement strand
CCTTTTCGTCCAGTTGCTTGCAACTGGACGAAAAGGGGGAGATTGATAAAGGGCAAGACCAGCTGGTTTCGGCTTATCCGGCTTAGGATCCAAACCTTCGCTCCGCATATTGACGCACACAGATGCTCCAGGCTCGCACACCATCGAGGTCTCTTCCCGACTGGCTCGAGTACATCGAGCGCATTCACCCGACCACGATCGCCCTCGGCCTGGAACGGGTCACGCAGGTGAAGGAGCGGCTCGGCGCCTCGTTTGCCGTTCCCGTGATCACCGTTGCAGGGACCAACGGCAAGGGCTCCACCTGCGCCATGCTCGAATCGATATTGCTGGCGGCAGGCTATCGCATCGGACTCTATTGTTCGCCTCACCTGCTTTCTTACAATGAGCGTGTGCGGGTGAACGGAGCAGCCGTCGACGATCAGCGCCTGTGCCGGGCTTTCGAGCAGGTGGAAGCCGCGCGCGGGGACGTGGCGCTGACCTATTTCGAGTTCGGCACGCTGGCAGCGTGGGCGATATTTGCATCCGAGGCTTTGGATGTGCTGGTGCTGGAGGTGGGCATGGGCGGACGGCTGGATGCAGTCAATGCGTTCGACACCGACTGTGCTGTCGTGACCAGCATCGACATCGACCATACCGAGTATCTTGGCAGCACGCGCGAGGCGATCGGAGCGGAAAAGGCGGGGATTTTCCGGCCAGGCAAACCGGCCATCGTCGCCGATCTGTCGGCACCCGCGAGCGTGCTCGATCACGCTACGGCGATCGGCGCGGACTTGCGCCTTGCCGGCCGCGATTTCGGCTGGTCCGGTGACGGTCACCAGTGGATGTTCTGGAATCGCGACGCGCGACGTGGAGGACTCGCTTATCCCGCCCTTCGCGGTGCAACGCAACTGCAAAATGCGGCAGCCAGTCTAGCCGCGCTCGATGCATTGCGGGAGCGGCTTCCGGTCAGCCCTGAACAGGTGCGCCAGGGGCTCGCGGCAGTCGCGCTTCCCGCCCGCTTCCAGGTGCTGACCGGTCGCCCGGTCGTAATCCTGGATGTGGCGCACAACCCGCAGGCTGCGGGAGTGCTGGCGCGAAATCTCTCGGAGATGGGATTCTTCCCCCGCACGTATGCTGTGTTGGGAATGCTGCGCGACAAGGATATCGCCGGTGTCTGCCGTGCCTTGGGAGGGCGGGTGAATACGTGGTACGCGGTAGGGCTTGGTGGACCGCGTGGCGCAAGCGCCCAGACTGTCGCACAGGCGATCCGATTATCCGGCGCCGGCGGCGAAGTGATCGAGTGTGATTCTCCTCGCTCCGGATATGCCGCCGCCTGCAGGCGAGCGGAGGAAAATGCTAGAATTCTTGTGTTTGGCTCCTTCTATACCGTGGCGGATGTGGTGGCTGCCCGGTCCGCTAAATCCTAAATCCGACCCCATATGGCAGAAAGCCAGGACGCAACACTTCTGCAACGTCGCGCGCGCCGGCGATTGGTCGGGGCCGTCGCCCTGGTCATTTTTGTCGTCATCGTTTTGCCTATCGTCCTGGAAGATGAACGCAAGCCCGTCGGCCAGGACCTTGTCATCCAGATTCCCAGCCAGGACGGGGGAAAGTTCAACAGCCGGGTTTTGCCTCCCAAGGCTCCGACGGCCGGGTCGGATGTGCAGCAAGGCGCGGCGAAAGCCGATGCCCCGGCTGCGGCCGCGGACGGCAAGCCTGCAAAAGCGCTCGGGAAACCAGAACAATCGTCCGGCAAACCCCAGGCGGTCGATTCGCGCGAATCCGCCACCCGCGGCCAGTCTCCGCCTGCCGGGAAGGCGCAGGCTGCAGCCGAGAGCGGCGATAAGCGCGCCAAGGCGGGCTCCTCGCCCAGCAACACGTGGGTGGTGCAGATCGGGGCCTTCGCCGATCCGAAGAATGCCAAGCAGTTGCAGGCGAAGCTCACGGCCGCCGGAATCAAGAGCTACAGCGAAACGGTCAAGGCCAAGAACGGCGAACAGACCCGCGTGCGCCTTGGCCCCTTCGCAGGCAGGGCCGATGCCGAAAAGGCGGGCGAGAAGGCGAAGGCCCTGGGTTTTCGCGCCGACTTGGTTGCTCCGGGAGCGCCGGGACGATGACCTGGTTCGATTACGCGGTGTTCGCCGTATTGGGGTTTTCTTTGTTGGTCGGCGTGCTGCGGGGACTGACACGCGAGCTGTTATCTCTTGCCGGCTGGGTCGCTGCGTTCGTCTTGGCCACCGTGTTTTCGGGTGAAGCTGCGCGCTGGATGCCGGAAAGCCTGGGACCATTGCTGGGGGGGGTGCTCGCATTTCTTGCCGTTTTCATCGGTGTTTTGCTGGTAACATTTTTCATCGGCCTGATTTTGGCGATGCTTTTGCGTGCGGCAGGGCTGGGTGCCGCCGACCGCCTGCTCGGGGCGGCATTCGGCTTCGCGCGCGGAATCGTGATCGTGCTCGTGGCGGTAATGCTGGGCGGTTTGACACCGCTGCCGCGCGAGCCGTTCTGGAGACAGGCGGTGCTCTCAGGGCCGTTCGAGACTAGTGTGCTGGCGCTCAAGCCGTTCCTTCCGGATGGCCTGGCACAGCGATTGCAATATCGGTGACGGTGGAAATGTCATGTGCGGCATAATCGGCGCGGTTACAAGATCCGGAGTCAACCAGCTGCTCTACGATGGGCTGCTGCTGCTGCAGCATCGCGGGCAGGACGCCGCCGGCATCGTGACCGGCGAGCGCAAGACCTTCCATATGTGCAAGGGACCGGGACTGGTGCGCGACGTTTTTCGCACGCGCGACATGCGCTCGCTTCCCGGCGAGATGGGCATAGCGCATTGCCGCTACCCGACCGCGGGCTCCGCGTTTTCCTCGGCTGAAGCGCAGCCCTTTTACGTCAATTCGCCTTTCGGAATCGTGCTCGGGCACAACGGAAACCTCACCAACTCCGAAGTGCTCAAGGAGGAGATGTTTCGCCAGGACCTGCGCCATATCAATACGAACTCCGATTCCGAAGTGTTGCTCAATGTCTTGGCGCATGAACTCGAACTGGCGGCCAAGGGAAACGCGCTCGATACGGATACGATATTTTCCGCGGTACGCAGTGTTCACAGGCGCTGCCGCGGTGCCTACGCCGTGGTGGCGATGATCGCGGGCTATGGTGTCGTTGCATTTCGTGACCCGTTCGGAATCCGGCCGCTTGTGATCGGGCGCAATGAAACGCCGCAGGGCCCGGAGTATGTCGTGTGCTCTGAGACCGTTGCACTTACGGCGCTGGGGTTCGAACTGGTTCGCGATGTCGCACCCGGGGAAGCGATATACATCGACCAGCAGGGCGCGTTTCACAGCCGGCAGTGCGCGGCCAAAGCATTGCTGTCGCCGTGCATTTTCGAGTATGTGTACCTCGCCCGGCCCGATTCGGTGATGGACGGCGTTTCCGTTTACGAAGCCCGGCTGAATATGGGGCGGCATCTGGCGGACAAGGTCAGGCGCACCCTGCCGGGTCTGAAAGTCGACGTGGTCATCCCGGTTCCGGACACGAGCCGCCCGGGCGCACTCGAACTCGCCAACGGGCTGGGTGTGACCTACCGCGAGGGCTTTATCCGCAACCGGTACGTCGGCCGCACGTTCATCATGCCGGGGCAGGCCATACGGAAAAAATCCGTGCGGCAGAAACTCAGCGTCGTGGGGATGGAGTTCAAGGGCAAGGACGTACTCATCGTCGATGATTCGATTGTGCGCGGCACCACCAGCCGCGAGATCGTACAGATGGCGCGAGACGCCGGTGCGAACAAGATCTATTTTGCCTCTGCCGCGCCACCGGTTCGCTACCCGAATGTCTACGGCATCGATATGCCGAATCGCCAGGAATTGATTGCGACCGGACGGACCGAGGAGGAGATCGCACGCGAGATCGGCGCCGACGCCGTTATCTACCAGGATCTCGATGCGCTGAAGGCAGCGGTGCGTGCGGCAAATCCGAAATTGACGCAGTTCGAGACCTCCTGTTTCGACGGTGTGTACATTACCGGCGACGTCACCAAGGAGTACCTGGCTTCCGTGGAGCAGCAGCGCAATCCCACGCGCCAGGATGCCGATGAAGCCGAACGAGCGAACCAGCTCGACCTGAATGCGGCGTAAGGACGTGGAAGAAGATTGACATTGTTTTTCCGGCAACGTAGTCTTTACATCGCGCCGATTTGATTGACAGCTTGCGGGCGCGGCCCGGTGTTCGTGGGCGAATAAATACGGCTAAAGCGCGGCTCAAACCCGTCTTAGCGAAAGCTGGACGGGTTTTTTGTTCCAGAGCACCGGCCCAGGCGCCGTGCGACGGTCGGTTTCGGTGCATGAGTTCCGCTGCCGCAGACACGACAGTCACTTAAGAGTTAACTGTTGATGTTTTCGGCGAGGAATTTGTGTTGTATAGGTCTCGTGTTTTCGTGCCGTTTCGAAGTCGCAACGGCACGAAAACACGAGATTGAAAGAAGCCAAAAACTAGCCTCTATGGTTCCGGCTATGCCGGCTTGGGCTTTCTTGATGGGGTTACGAATATGCAGGAATTCGACTTCGACACCGCAGCGGTGCGCTCGGGCATTTCCCGCAGCCAATTCAACGAGCACGCCGAGGCGCTCTACCTCACGTCGAGCTTCGTGTTCGAGAGCGCCGCGCAGGCTGCGGCGCGCTTCAAAGGCGACGAGCCCGGCTACGTCTACTCGCGTTTTACCAACCCGACCGTCACTGCCTTCCAGGAACGCTTGGCCGCGCTGGAGCGGGCCGAGGCGTGCATTGCCACGGCCTCGGGCATGTCGGCGATTCTGGCCTGCTTCATGGCGCTGCTGCGCGCGGGAGACCATGTGGTGTCGTCGTCCGGGGTGTTCGGCGCGACGGTGCAGCTGCTCGGGACCATCTTGTCGAAGTTCGGCGTCGAAACGAGCTACGTGGATACTCCCGACCCGGCCGCGTGGCGCGCGGCCATGCGCAGGGAAACGAAGCTGGTGTTCCTCGAGACGCCTTCCAATCCTCTTACCGAAGTGTTCGATATCGGCGCACTGGCGGCAGTCGCGCACGAGCGCGGCGCGATGCTGATCGTGGACAACTGTTTTTGCACCCCGGCGCTGCAGCAACCCCTGCTCTTGGGGGCCGACCTGGTGGTGCATTCGGCGACCAAGTATCTTGACGGCCAGGGCAGGGTCATGGGTGGCGCGGTTCTTGGCGCACGCACTCTGTTGATGGACAACGTGCTGCCGTTTCTGCGCACTGCCGGTCCGAGCCTGTCGCCTTTCAATGCCTGGGTGCTGCTGAAGGGACTGGAAACCCTCAGGATCCGCATGCAGGCGCAGTGCGCAGGCGCGCTGGAACTGGCACGCTGGCTGGAGTCCCATCCGAATGTGCAGCGGGTGTTCTACCCGGGACTTGCGTCGCATCCTCAGCACGCGCTTGCCATGCGGCAGCAGCGCGCCGCCGGCGCGGTGGTTTCATTCGAAGTCAAAGGCGGTCGGGATGCCGCATGGCACGTGATCGACTCGACAAGCATGCTATCGATCACCGCCAATCTGGGCGACACGAAATCCACCATCACGCATCCCGCCACTACCACCCATGGCCGGATTTCGGCCGAGGCCCGCGCCCGCGCCGGTATTACCGAGGGCTTGCTGCGCGTTGCCGTGGGATTGGAGTCGGTGCGGGGTATCTGCGAGGATCTGGAGCGCGGACTGGGAAAGCAGGATTGAGGATCTTGGAGTGAAGGGGCCGCGCTTCGCGCGGCTGACTTCCCCTAGATCCTAAGCCGGACGAGCCAGAACCAGGGAAGCTGGTTTTGTCGTTTATCAATCTCCCCCTTTCGTACGGTTGCATGCAACCGTATGGAAGGGGGAGACGGATTTAGAAACCAAATCTTCGCCGAATTTGTCAGCAGTAAACTTGTAAGTGACTAATTTCTAGATCTGAGATCTTCAACTCGGCAGATGCCGCGTTCGCATACAAGAACACTGCCGCCTTCGTGCCACGCGCCAAGCACCCAGCGTTCGCAGCGCCGGCCATCCAGAGTGTGCAGATGCTGCGCGGGGCGATGGGTGTGGCCGTGAATGAGTCGCGGGTAGTCGTGCGCGCGCAACAGCGATGCGACGGCCTCGGCGTTGACGTCCATGATCGCCGCGGGCTTATTCCGTTTTTCGCGCTCACTCTGCTCGCGCAACGCCTCGACTTCCCGTTTTCGTTGTGCGAGCGGCGTCGCCAGGAACGAGTCGATCCATGCGCGCGAACGCACCTCCTCGCGAAAGCGCTGGTACGCGGAATCATCGGTGCACAGCGTGTCGCCGTGCGCGAGCAGCATCGGCACGCCATCGGCTTGGATCAGCGTCGGATCGTCGATCAGGCTTGTTCCGGCGGCGGCCGCAAACCTCTCGCCGATGAGAAAGTCCCGATTGCCGCGCAGGAAATACACGGGGGTCGATAACGCGCACTGGGCGAGCGCTCCTGCCACCGCCGCATTGAACGGATCGGCCAGATCGTCGTCGCCGGCCCAGTAATCAAACAGATCGCCGAGTATGTACAGGGCCTTCGCCCCGCGCACCCCGCCGGCGAGGAAATCGAAGAAGATCCCGTTGATCTCCGGCCTGGAACTGCACAGATGAAGGTCGGAGATGAAGAGGACGGACATGACCGCGGGATTCAGGATCTAGGATTTAGTGACTTACAAGTTTACTGTTGACAAATTGGGTTTCTAAATTCGCCTCCCCTTTTCGTGCAGTTGCAAGCCACCGCACGAAAAGGGGAGCTTGATAAACGGCAAAACCAGCTTCCATGATTCCGGCTCGCCCGGCTTAGGATCTGGGGAAAGTCAGCCGCGCGCAGCGCGGCCCCTAAATCCTCAATCCTAGGGAAACACTGATCAAGTCATCCCCGCGAAAGCGGGGATCCAGCAACTGGCTGAACTTCCTAGATTCCCGCTTTCGCGGGAATGACAAAATCTCACTTAATCAGCGCTTCCCTAGATCCTATAGCACTTCGGCCCGTTCGATCACCACGTCCTCGACCGGCACGTCACGGTGAAAGCCTTTGCTGCCTGTCTTGACTGCCTTGATGCGCTCGACCACGTCCTTGCCTTCGACTACCCGGCCGAAGACGCAGTAGCCCCAGCCCTCGGCCGATGGTGCTTTGTGATTCAGAAAATCGTTGTCGCCGACATTGATGAAAAACTGGGCCGTCGCAGAATGCGGGTCGGAGGTGCGCGCCATGGCGACCGTGTAGCGATCGTTCTTCAGTCCGTTGGCCGCCTCGTTCTTGACCGGAGCGCCGACGGACTTCTGCGCCATGCCCGGCTCGAACCCTCCGCCCTGAATCATGAATCCGTCGATGACGCGATGGAAAATCGTGTTGGCATAATGCCCGCTCTTTACGTAGGCGAGAAAGTTGGCGACAGTCAGCGGCGCCTGCTCGGCGTCGAGGTCGATGGAGATTACGCCGAAGTTCGTGTGCAGATTGACCATAGGGTGGTCCTCCTTATTTGGCTGCGATGGGCCCGGCTGACTGGATGACGACGGGCTCACGCGGCACATTCTGAAATTGTCCGGCCGTGGCGGTGGCAACCTTGGCGATCTTCATCACCACGTCCATGCCCTGCGTGACCCTGCCGAACACCGCATAACCGTAGCCCTGCGGCGTCGCCTCGCGATAATTGAGGAAATCGTTGTCCTTCACGTTGATGAAGAACTGCGCCGAAGCCGAATGCGGATTGGGCGTGCGCGCCATTGCAAGGGTGCCAATTTCATTTTTGAGGCCGTTCGCCGCCTCGTTTTCTATCGGTGCGCGGGTGGGCTTCTGACGCATCTCGCGATCGAATCCTCCGCCTTGGATCATGAAACCGTCGATGACGCGGTGAAAGATAGTGCCGTTATAAAACCCTTCCTTCACGTACTGCAGGAAATTGGCGGCGGACTTGGGCGCGCGGTCGGCGAAGATTTCCACCACGATGGTTCCTTGGTTCGTTTTCAGTTCGACGCGCGGATTTTCGGCAACGGCAGGGGCGGCAATCAGGGCCGCGATCAACAGCAGCAGGAATCGCATGGTTCTCCTCGGGACGGACAGGTATTGCGCAACGCGCTCGGAATGAAACGATTTTTCGGACAGGCTCTGGATCAGGAAACTAGGCTCCGCCCTCGTGGACTATCCGCCAGTTGTCGCCTTCGCGGAGCCAATACTGGCGCTTGCGCATGACATTCGACAGGTTGTTCGAGCTGTAGTTCTGGTCAAAGCCGACGACGACCATTTCTTCTCTGCCGGGGCTGCGGAACATGCTCACGTTATCGAGTCCGACCTTGATCCAGCTCTTGCCTGCGTTGACCTGGCGTTTGTGCCGGCTCCAAACGGCGAGGTCCTGCCCGTTGGAGCTGAATTGCTTGGAGTAGTGGGCAAGATATCTGTCCACGTCCTTGCTTTCCCAGTCGGCGCGCCACTGATTGAGCATCTGCAGGAATCGCTTGCGTTCCGCGCTCCAGTCAGCGGCGGGCAGCCACTCTACCGCTTCGCTGATAATCACCGGGGTAAGGCCTATTTGCAGATTATTCGCCAGCGCCTCCAGGTCCTGATTCGACAACACCACGCAGCCGTCGCTCGCCTTGGGCGGACGGCTGAAGGTGTCGCTTGGGGTCCCGTGAAGCCAGATGCCGTGCCCGTTGCGACCCTGGCGTTTGTCCCACTCGTTTGGATAGTTGATCGGATACGCGCCGGCGCCGTAGAAGTCGGTCAACTTCCTTTTGGGCAGACTGGTGGTGACATGATAGACCCCGATCGGGGTCTTCTGGTCGCCTTCGCGCAGCTTCTGCGAGCCGCGCTTGCCTTGGCTCATGTAGAAGTCGTCCACGAGGCGCGGCCTGCCGTTGTTGTTTTCGAACAAGTAGAGCCGCGAGCGGCCCGTATCGATCACGACCGCATGCTTCTGGTCGGAACGCATCTGCAGCAGATAGCGCGGGATCTGGTCGTCGGCGGGCCGCTGGCGGTAGGCGCGCACGCGCGCCAATGCTTCCTCACGCAGGTCGCCGATGCGGTCCGCCGGGGCGTTCGGGGCGTCGCCTAAAGTATTCAGTGGCCGTGCCCGGGCGAGCAGAAGGTCGCCCTTGACCATGTGGGCCAGGCGAAAATTCGGCCGCAAGCGCAGCAGTTCGTCGATATGTCCGAGCGCCGTGTCGAACCGCTGCCGGCCGATGTCCACGAATGCCCGGTTGAGCAATTCCTCCGGCGAGATTCCGGATCCGGCCTTGGCGCTTTTGGCGAAGACGGTGGAAGATGTTCCGGGGAGGGCGATCAAGAGAAGGAAAAGCAGGGTGGCTAGGCTCGATCGCATCAGCTTCCCACCTGTTCTTGTCTGATCAGCCATTTTCCGTTCGTACGCACCAAGGTTAGCGTCTTGGTGCTCATCGCCTTGAGCGAATCCGATCGGTAGCTCTGTCGGAAGGTCACGCTGGCGTTGTTGTTGTCGATCATGGTGACTTTAGGGGACGCGATCGATACCTCGATTGTTTTCGCCGCCGAGATGCGTTGGCGTCGCAGCGCTTCCCAATCGCCGCGCGGTTCTCCCTTTGGCGTCTTGAAATCCTTGGCGTAATGGGACAGGTAGGCGTCAGCGTCCTTTTTCGACCAGGCTGCTGCCCATCCACGCACCGCCTTGATTATTTCTTCAGGGGCGTCTTTCGCGGCGCTCCCCGCTTGCTTCTCGGCGGTTTTGGGCGGCGCCTTGGCTGCGGGCGGCGGAGATTTGGTCTCCGGCGGCGGCGGCGTGCCTGATCTTTGCGCGGCCGCGGCCTTCGATTCCGCGGCGGGCGGTGTTGCCGGCTTCTGGCTGATGGCACCGCTCTTTGCGCTATTGGCAGCGGCAAGAGCGACTCTCGGTGGTTCGCTGCGGGATCCCGGCCGCGGTGCACGCCCGGTAGTGGTCAACAAGTCGCGAATCAGCGACAGCTTGGTCTGGGCAGCGGTGTTGCTGGTATCGAACTGCAGCGCCTTGTCGTAGGCCTGGCTCGCAAGCTTGGTATAGACATCGCCGAGGTTTTCGTATGCGGTCGCGTAGCTCGGATGGGTGCGGATCGACGTCTCGAGCGATTGGCGCGCCTTTTCGTACTGCCCTTGCGCTGCGTACAGTACGGCCAGGTTGTTGTAGGGCTCGGGCAACTCCGGGTAGTCCTGCGACAGGCGCGTGAACACCTCGATTGCTTCGGGGATCTTGTTTTGCTCGGTGAGGATCAGCCCTTTCAGGAAACGCCCCTGGGCGTCGCGCGGGTTGGTTACAAGCAAGGCATTGACGCGGTCCAGTGCCTGCGCGTGCTGGCCCTGCTTCAAGAGCCGGCTTATCTCCTGCAAATCACCGGATTGCGCCCACGCGGCGCCTGCCAGCGCCAGTGCGAAAGCGAGCGCCGCAAGCCGGAGGAGGCTTTTCATCGTGCTATAATTCCTTCGCCATTCAATAGGGTCGCATTCTATCAAGAATGCCCGCAAAATCCACAATAATCAAGCTTTTGCGGGACTCTTCCCGGTTCTATTTTGCTCACTTTCCAAGCTTCCCGTGCTGAAAATCCACAACAGCCTTACCCGTGCCAAGGAAGAGTTTGTTCCCATCGACCCGCCACGCGTCAGGCTGTATGTCTGCGGCATGACGGTCTACGACTACTGCCATGTCGGGCACGCGCGGGTGATGATCGTTTTCGACTTGGTGCAGCGCTGGCTGCGCTCGCTAGGCTATGAGCTTACCTATGTGCGCAACATCACCGACATCGACGACAAGATCATCAAGCGCGCTCTCGAAAATGGCGAATCGATCGCAGAACTGAGCGAGCGCTTCATCGGTTTCATGCAGGAAGACGCCGCGGCCCTCGGCGTTCAGGAACCCGATTTCGAGCCGCGCGCGACGCAGTACGTGGCGCAGATGCTGTCGCTGATCGGGCGGCTTGAGCAACGCGGGCTGGCTTACCGCGCCGCCGACGGCGATGTCAACTATTCAGTACGCGACTTCAGCGGCTACGGCAAGCTTTCGGGGAAATCCCTCGAGGACCTGCGTGCGGGCGAGCGCATCGAAATCAATTCGACCAAACGCGATCCGCTCGATTTCGTGCTTTGGAAACATTCGAAGGCCAACGAGCCGGCGTGGGATTCGCCCTGGGGCCCCGGCAGGCCGGGTTGGCATATCGAATGCTCGGCGATGTCCTGCGCTCTCCTGGGCGAACATTTCGACATTCACGGCGGCGGTCAGGATCTGCAGTTTCCCCATCACGAGAACGAGATCGCCCAGTCCGAGGGCGCCACCGGCCGGCCTTTCGTCAACTACTGGATGCACAATGGTTTTGTGCGCGTGGATGACGAGAAGATGTCGAAGTCGCTCGGCAACTTCTTCACCATCCGTGAAGTGCTGAAACGCTACGATCCGGAAGTGGTGCGTTTTTTCGTGGCGCGCGCGCATTACCGCAGCCCGCTCAATTACTCCGACCATCATCTGGAGGACGCGCGCCAGGCACTGACGCGTCTGTATACCGCGCTGAAGGGCACGCCTTTGGACGCAGGAGCGCCCGACTGGAACGAAGCGCATGCGCAGCGGCTGCGCGAGGCGATGAACGACGATTTCAATACGCCGGGAGCAGTCGCTGCGCTGTTCGACCTCGCCAACGAAGTCAACCGCACGGGTTCGCCGGCGCTGGCGCGCCAGTTGCGCGCACTGGGCGGCGTGCTTGGATTCCTGCAGCGTGAGGCCACCGCATTTCTCCAAGGCCGGCCGCCGATTCCAGAAGTCACCGGAACCGGAGATGCGGCTGAAGCGGGCGCTGCGCCTGCGATTTCAGAAGCCGAGATCGATGCCCTGATCGCGCAACGCCAAGCGGCGCGCAAGAACCGCGATTTCAAGCGCGCCGACGAGCTTCGAGCCGAGCTGCTCGCGAAGGGTGTTGTCCTGGAGGATTCGCCCAAGGGAACTACATGGCGGCGGGCTTAATTTGAAATTTGGCGTCCGCGATGTTGCGCGGACGAAAAGCCGTCCGCGCGGATCGCCGATTATGCACGGATGAAAGAGCCATCCGTGCACAATCGCCGATCTCATATGAGAATACCAAGCCGTCCGTGCTGAAAACCCGGTTGGCGCGCGCAGCGCGCAAGGCCGCGGTCGGCTGACTGACCGTTACGCCGCGAAAAATTCATTCACCTTGTCCATCCAGGACTTGGCGCGCGGGGTATGTCGATCGCGGTCCTTCTGGCT
>JACQTO010000120.1 GCA_016210745.1 Betaproteobacteria bacterium | reverse complement strand
GCGGCGAAGAATTTCCAGAGCGGCATGCAGACGGTGCGCCAGCTCGAGTTCTCGCTTTTCGACATGCATCTGCATTACGACTTCGACCCCGACCAGGGGAAAGCGAAAACTCCCCTCGATCTGCTCGACGAGATCCGCGAGCGCATCGCGGTGGCGATTCCGCCCGCCTATAACCGCTTTCCCAACAATTTCTCGCATATCTTCGCCGGCGGCTATGGCGCGGGCTATTACAGCTACAAATGGGCCGAAGTGCTCTCCGCCGATGCCTACAGCTTGTTCGAGGAAAACAAATCGGCGCAATCGGGGGTGCTCGATGCGGCCACCGGCGCCCGATTCCGCGACGAAATCCTCGCGGTGGGCGGAAGCCGCCCGGCGATCGAGTCGTTCCGGGCTTTTCGCGGGCGCGAGCCGAGCGTGGACGCGCTGCTGCGCCACAACGGCATGGTGGTCGCTTAGTCCCCGGTCATCCCCGCGAAGCTTGCCCTCGAATGCACTTATCGGGGGGCGGGGATCCAGGGATTTGCGCTGAGTTTGGATTCCCGCCCCGCCTACGCGGGGCGCATGCTTACCACGCGGGAATGACGGTACTGCTAGTTACGGATGTCATGCAGGTTGGTGAAGTTCAATAAAATAGGCATCAAAGAGCGGATCGATCCGCCGAGTATCTATCGTGAGGCGAGGGAATTAATTGGCTCGATAGAGTTGCGTTCGTTGACGGTGCATTTCTTCGCGGAGACACGTCATGGCCACTCTCAGCCCTCGCTCGAACCGAATATCCTTGATCGCGCTGCTCCTGGTTCTCACTGCCTGTGGAGGCGGCGGCGGGGGTGGCGGTAGCGATGTCGCAACCGGCAGCAGTGCGCTCAGCGGTCCGACCACCGGCAGTCTCGCTCTTTCTATCACCGGTCTGCCGGACGGCGTGAACGGGGCTGTTGCGGTCAGCGGACCCGGCGGCTTCAACCAGGCGGTTTCGGCGACCCAAGTCCTCGCCGATCTCACCCCGGGCACCTATACGATAGCCGGGGCCGACGTGCTTTCCGGGAGCGCCGTTTTTGCGCCGCAACCGAGCACCCAGGCACTCGCTGTCGGCGCCGGTGCGACCGCCGATGCGAGCGTGATTTATGCGAGCGCTGGCGCCTTGAGTCTGGCGCTGCAGGAGGTCGTCTCGGGCCTGGCAGCCCCGTTGTTCCTGACCGCGCCTGCCGGCGACCCGCGACTTTTCATCGTCGAGCAGGCCGGGACCATACGCATAGTGCAGAACGGCGCTGTGCTTGCCACGCCGTTCCTGGACATCAGCGCCCGGGTGAGCGCCGGAGGCGAAAGAGGCCTGCTGTCCATGGCGTTCGATCCGCAATACGCGAGCAACGGATTCTTTTTCGTCTATTTCACCGATCTGAACGGCGACATCGCCATCGAGCGTTTCCAGGTTTCCTCCGGCGACCCCAATCTGGCCGACCCGGCGCCGCTGCGCATTCTCACCATCGCCCACCGGGACTTCGCCAATCACAATGGCGGATTGGTCGAATTCGGACCCGATGGCTTCCTCTATGCCGGCACCGGCGATGGCGGCGGCGGCGGCGATACGCTGGGCAATGGACAAAACCTCAATGCCCTGCTCGGCAAACTCTTGCGCATCGACGTGAGCAATGCCAGTGCAGTCCAGCCCTACGCTATACCGCCGCTCAACCCCTTCGTCGGCCAGGCCAACCGGCGGGGCGAGATCTGGGCCTACGGGCTGCGCAATCCCTGGCGCTATGCGTTCGACACGGCGACGGGTTTGCTCTATATCGCCGATGTCGGCCAGGGCGCGCGCGAGGAAGTGAATGTGGCTGCCGCCGCGACGGCGGGCCTGAACTACGGCTGGAATATCACCGAAGGATCGCTGTGTTTTCCCGGCGATCCCTGCGACAGACAGGGACTCACGCTGCCGGTGCTGGAGTATGCGCATGACGCAACCGGCGGCTGCTCCATAACGGGGGGCCGTGTTTATCGCGGCAGCGCGATTCCGGAACTGCGCGGCCGCTATTTCTATTCCGATTTCTGCAGCGGCTGGCTGCGAAGTTTTGTCTACAGCAATGGCGCTGCGGCCGAACAGGTCGACTGGAATATCATCAACGTGGGCCAGATATTCTCCTTCGGCGAGGATGCACAGAAAGAGCTGTACATGCTGACTTCGACCGGCAGCGCCTATAAGATCGTGCGCCAGTGAGGGCATTATTGGGATTGCATAAGCTCATGACATGTTCACGTCATCCCCGCGAAGCTTGCCCCCGAATGCCTTTATCGGGGGGCGGGGATCCAGCGACTTTCGTTGAGCTACTCTGATAGGGGTCGGAAAGGAGCGATGGCCCCTCCCCGCCCTCCGAACCGTGTGTGCGGTTCGCCCGCGCACGGCTCTC
>JACQTO010000113.1 GCA_016210745.1 Betaproteobacteria bacterium | reverse complement strand
GCAGTTACCTTCGACTACGGAGCCGTGGCTCGCTCCGACATGGACTTCCACCATGCTAGTGTGGCACCCTCACGGGCGCACGATTCCCGCTTACGCGGGAATGACGGCGCGAGTAGTTGCCGGTGTTAGGCATTTTGGTCAAGATCAATAAGAACTATATGAAAATTGCGACCTGGAACGTGAATTCGCTCAAGGTGCGGCTGCCGCATCTGCTCGACTGGCTCGCAAGCCGGCAGCCCGACGTCGTTTGCCTGCAGGAAACCAAACTCGAAGACGCCAACTTTCCCCAGGCCGCTTTGGAGGAGGCCGGCTACCATTGCGCCGCCTCCGGGCAGAAAACGTACAACGGCGTGGCTATCCTTGCGCGCGAAGCGCTCGCCGATATCCAGCTGGGAATTCCCGGATTCGAAGACGCGCAGAAGCGCGTGGTGGCCGCGAACGTCGACGGCGTGCGCGTGGTCTGTACCTATGTTCCCAACGGTCAGTCGGTCGGCTCGGAAAAATACGAATACAAGCTCAAGTGGCTGGCCGCCCTGGAGAACTGGCTGCGCGACGAGCTGCAGCGTGCGCCGAAACTGGTGGTGCTGGGCGACTACAACATCGCGCCGGAGGACCGCGACGTGCACGATCCGAAGCTCTGGGAAGGCCAGGTGCTGGTGAGCGAGCCCGAGCGCAACGCCTTTCGGCGCCTGCTCGCGCTTGGCCTGCAGGACAGCTTCCGCCTTTTTCCTCAGGCGGAGAAAGCGTTCACCTGGTGGGACTACCGCATGAACGCCTTCAAGCGCAACTTGGGGCTGCGCATCGACCACATCATGGTGTCGCCGGAACTGGCGGGAAAGTGCGTGAGCTGCGCCATCGACCCGGAACCGCGAATGCTCGAGCGGCCCTCGGATCACGCCCCGGTGATCGCCGAGCTAAGGCTGTGACGCGATGGCTTAGGCACTTACGAGTTTACTGTTGACAAATTTGGCGAAGATTTGGTTTCTAAGGAAACGCCGATTAAGTCATCCCCGCGGAGCTTGCCCTCGAATGTTTCTATCGGGGGGCGGGGATCCAGCAACTGGTTGCACTTCCTAGATTCCCGCTTTCGCGGGAATGACAACTCTTCACTTAATCAGCGCTTCCCTAAATTCGTCTCCCCCTTTTCGCGCAGTTGCAAGCAACTGCGCGAAAAGGGGGAGATTGATAAACGGCAAAACCAGCTTCCTTGGTTCCGCTCGTTCGGCTCATGAAATCAGCCGGCTCACTTTATTTCAGTCGATCAGATAGTAAGCGGCCAGCGTGAGGAATTCCACGTAGGTATCGTCGGTCGTGATGCGCTCGAAGAGCATCGCCGCATCCTCGTATTTTCCGGCCTGCCACGCCGCCTCGCCCAGATGAGTCTTCACCTTCGGCAGTTCCTCGGCGAGCAGGCTGCGGAACAAGTCCTTGGTGACCTTGCGGCCGTCGTCGAGCACGCCTTTGGGCGAGCGGATCCACTGCCAGATCTGCGAGCGCGAGATTTCCGCCGTGGCGGCATCCTCCATCAGGTTGAAGACCGGCACGCAGCCGTTGCCCGCAAGCCAGGCGCCCAGGTACTGAATGCCGACCGAGATGTTGTTGCGCAGGCCGGCTTCGGTGATCGGCTTTTCCGGCTGAAAATCGAGCAGGTTTGCCGCGCCGAAGCTCACCTCGGGGCGCTGTCTTGCGTACTGGTTGGGACCCGGCATATGCCGGTCGAAGATTTCCTTCGCCACCGGCACCAGAGCGGGATGGGCCACCCAGGTGCCGTCGCAGCCATCGTTGACTTCGCGCAGCTTGTCCTGGCGAACTTTTTCCAGCGCGGCTTCGTTCGCGGCCGGATCGTTCTTGATCGGAATCTGCGCCGCCATGCCGCCCATCGCCGGCGCTCCCCTGCGATGGCAGGTCTTGACGAGGGTCAGCGCATAGGCGCGAAGAAACGGCGCGGTCATCGTCACCTGCGCGCGATCGGCAAGACAAAAATCCCGGTTCGAGCGGAATTTCTTGATGCAGGAAAAGATGTAGTCCCAGCGGCCGATGTTGAGTCCGGCAGAGTGCTCGCGCAGCTCCCACAGGATTTCGTCCATTTCGAAGGCCGCCAAAACGGTCTCGATGAGCACGGTGGCCTTGATCGAACCCTGCGCGATGCCCAGTTCGTTCTGCGCGTGGACGAAAACGTCGTTCCACAGGCGCGCTTCCAGGTGCGACTCCATCTTCGGCAGATAGAAATAGGGGCCGCTCGAGCGCGCCAGCGTTTCCCTGGCGTTGTGAAAAAGATACAGGCCGAAGTCGAACAGGCTGCCTGAGACCGGCTTGCCATCGACCAGCATGTGCTTCTCCGTGAGGTGCCAGCCGCGCGGGCGCACGATAAGCACCGCAGTGCGGTCGTTGAGCCGGTAACGCTTTCCATCTTGCTCAAGGGTGATGGCGCGTCGCACGGCGTCGCGCAGATTGATCTGCCCCTCGATCATATTGTCCCAGGTCGGGCAGTTGGCGTCCTCGAAGTCGGCCATGAAAGTGGACGCGCCGCAGTTGAGCGCGTTGATCACCATCTTCCGGTCGGTCGGGCCGGTGATCTCGACGCGCCGGTCGAGCAGGTCCGCAGGCTGCGGCGCGATGGTCCATTCGGCTGCGCGCAACTGCGCCGTTTCGGGAAGAAATGCCGGCAGAGCGCCCTCGTCGAAGAGCTTCTGGCGCGCGGCCCTGGCGCCAAGCAATTCCCGGCGCGTCTCTTCGAACCTGGCATGCAGCCCGGCAACAAAGGCGATCGCCTGCGGTGTGAGGATCTGCGCGTATTCGGGGGTGATGCGGCCGATGATTTCCACCCCGCCTGCGAATTCTCGGCTCATAGGATCAAGCCTCCGCTGTTGAGAAAAGGGCGCGATTGTAGCGCTAGCGCGAAATCCGCACCATGCGTTCGATGCCCAGCGCGGTCATTCCTGCGTCTCCCTGCCCTCGATGCCGAGCTCGGCGATCTTGCGGGTAATGGTATTTCGGCCTATTCCAAGCAGGGTTGCGGCTTCGATTCGGCGTCCGCCGGTGTGCGCCAGCGCCTTGTTGATCAGCGTTTTCTCGAATTCGCGTTCCAGCACGTCCATGATGTTCGCCTCGCCGCGCGCGAGCATGCGCTCGACCTGGCGTGCAAGCGCCAAGAGCCAGTCCGCATCCAGCCCCGGCTGCTCCTGGCGCACGTCCATGGGAAGATCGCCGACCTCGATGACCTGGGTCGGCGCCATGACCGTGAGCCAATGCAGGAGGTTCTCGAGCTGGCGGACGTTGCCGGGGAAATCCTGCGCCGCCAGGCACGCGAGCGCTGCGTCCGAGAGGCGCTTGGTCTCGGTCCCGAGTTCGCGCGCGCTCTTGGCGAGAAAGTGGCGTGCGAGCAGCGGAATGTCTTCGCGCCGCTCGCGCAGGGACGGCAAGCGCAGGCGAATCACATTGAGGCGATGGTACAGGTCCTGCCGGAATAGGCCTTGCTTGACCCGCGCATCGAGATCCTGGTGCGTGGCGGCGATCACGCGCACGTTGGCGCGGATCGACTGATGGCCGCCGACGCGAAAGAAAGTGCCTTCCGAAAGCACCCGCAGCAGGCGCGTCTGCAGCTCCGGGGGCATATCGCCGATCTCATCCAGGAACAGCGTGCCGCCCTCGGCCTGCTCGAAGTGGCCGCGGCGCATCGCCTGGGCCCCGGTGAATGCGCCGCGTTCGTGTCCGAACAGTTCCGATTCGAGCAGGTCCCTGGGCATCGCCGCGGTATTGATGGCGATAAACGGACGCGAAGCGCGCGGGCTGTGACGGTGCAGCGCGCGCGCCACGAGCTCCTTGCCGGAGCCGGATTCGCCCGTGATGAGCACCGTTGCCGAGGACTGCGACAGCCTACCGATGGCGCGAAAGACCTCCTGCATCGACTGAGCCTGGCCCAGGATTTCCGGCTCGCCCGCCTGCGTCTCCTCGGCTTGGTCCTCGCGCAGGGATTCCTCCAGCGCGCGGCGGACCAAATCGACGGCCTGGTCGACGTCGAAGGGCTTGGTCAGGTACTCGAATGCCCCGCCTTGGAACGCGGCGACTGCCGATTCAAGGTCCGAATACGCGGTCATGATGATCACCGGCATCCTGGGGTGGCGCTCTTTCACCTTCTCCAGCAGCTCCAGGCCCGAGGTTCCGGGCATGCGGATATCGGATACCAGCACCTGCGGCGCGGACGCTTCGAGTTCCGCCAGCGCTTCGCTCGCCTGAGCGAAGGTCCGAAACGGGATCCCCTCGCGCGAGAGCGCTTTTTCGAATACCCAGCGGATGGAGCGGTCGTCGTCGACGACCCAAACGGGTTTCATCCTAGTGTCCTGTTCCTATCTACGGCAACGGCAGCACGATGCGAAACGAGGTGCGGCCCGGCTCGCTCTCGACCTCGATCACCCCACGGTGGTACTGAACGAAAGCTTGCGCCAGCGTCAGCCCGAGCCCGCTCCCGCCCTCGCGACCCGATACCAGCGGATAAAAAATCCTGTCGCGAATCGACGGTTCGATTCCGGGACCGTTATCCGTCACTTGCAATTCTAATGCCAGCTTGTGACGGGTCTTGGCAAGCGTCACCTGGCGCGCCACGCGGGTGCGCAATTCGATCACCCCCCCACCACTGGGGACACGACCTTGGGTATTCGCCAGCAGCGCCTGGGCGGCGTTGCGCACGATATTGAGCACCGCTTGGATCAACTGCTCGCGATCGCCGCGCAGTTCCGGCAGGCTGGCATCGTAATCGCGCTCGATGCGGATTCCGCTCGGAAATTCGGCCAGGATCAGGCTGCGCACGCGCTCGCACACCTCATGGATATTGACGGTGCCGTCGTGCGGCGGACGATTCGGTGTCAGCAGCCGATCCATGAGCGCCTGCAGGCGGTCGGCCTCCTTGATGATCACCTGGGTGTACTCGCGCAACTCGGGGCGCTCCAGCTCCCGCTCCAGGAGCTGAGCCGAACCACGCAGGCCTCCGAGCGGATTCTTGATCTCGTGCGCCAGATTGCGGATCAGCTCGCGGTTGGCTTCGTGCTGGGTGATGCGCAACGCCTCGCGCTCGATCCGCAGCTGCTGTTCGATGTGGCGGAACTCGATCAGCAGCGCTGCTTCCCCTGCGTCGATCGGCGTTGCCACGCAGTTCAGGTGCACCGGTTCGTGCCCGGGACGTGAGAGCACCAGGTCCGGATCGACAAATCCGCGCGTGTCGCGCTGGGCCGCCGCCAGTTTGTCCGCGAATGCCGCGCCGTCGACGAATAGCTCGGGGAAGGCCTGGCCACGCAGATTTCGCCGGCTCAGCGCGAAAAGGATTTCGGCCGCGGGATTCATGTGCACGAGTCTGAGCGAATCATCGAGCACGACCACCGCGGTGGTAAGCAGGTCAAGCCCGGAAAAGGTGGCGGGGCTCATCGATTGGGACCGCCGCAGCGGTTAGGCGTTAGTCAGCGGAGTATTGACGAGGCTGGTGTGATTTGGTTTCTAAACCCGTCTCCCCTTTTCGTGCGGTTGCATGCAACCGCACGAAAAGGGGAGATTGATAAACGGCAAAACCAGCATCGCTGGTTCCGCCTCCTTCGACCCGGCGCGGCACTAGCGCAGGTTTGATAGCTCGCGCTTGAGCTGAGCGACGTTCTGCTCCTGGCGCTCGACCTCTTGCTGGTACGGTTTGAGCCGATCGAGCACCCTCTGGTAGTTGCGCTCGCCTCCCTCGCGTATGCCTTCCTGCTCGGCGAGTCTCTGTTTGGCGACGGCAAGCTGCTTGACCGCCAAGTCGAGTTCCTCCTCCAGGATGCGTTTGCGCGCTTCGTCGCGGCTTTTCTGCGTGTTCTGCTGCACGCGCGCACTCGCCTGACTGGAGCCCGAAGCGCTTTCCCTGCGTGGCGCCGGGGTCTGCGCCGGAACGACCGAGACCTCGCGCTGCACGACGGTGCATTTCTTGCCCTCGGCATCGCTCTTGACGTTGGTGTAGTAGCGATGCCCGCTCGCGTCCACACAGCCGTAGATGGTGCTCGGTTGCTGCGCCTGGGCAGCCGAGGTCAAGGCAAGCACGAAAATCGCGGAAAAAAGTCTAAACATGGCCACAATCTACCCCGGAGAGGAGTTGAAGTCTAGGCCAATATTCCCATGATTTCAAATGAAAAAGGGACGGCGCAGCCCCATCTGCCCCGTCCCCGAGGACCCTGCTCGCAGCGGCGGGGTATGGATTTCCCGCCGCGCGGATCGGTCAACTGCTGTAATACATGTCGAACTCGAGCGGATGGGTCGTCATGCGGAAGCGCTGGACCTCTTCCTGTTTCAGCGCGATGTAGGCGTCGATCATGTCGTCGGAGAATACCCCCGCTTTGGTCAGAAAGGCGCGGTCCTTGTCGAGATAGTCGAGCGCCATGTCGAGCGAACTGCACACGTTCGGCACTTTTTTCGCCTGCGAGGGCGGCAGATCGTAGAGATTCTTGTCGACCGGATCGCCCGGATGGATCTTGTTCTGCACTCCGTCCAGGCCGGCCATCAACATGGCGGCAAACGCGAGATAGGGGTTCGCCATCGGATCGGGAAAACGCACTTCGACGCGCCGCGCCTTGGGATCGGTAACCAGTGGAATGCGGCAGGCCGCGGACCGGTTGCGCGAAGAGTAGGCGAGATTGATCGGCGCCTCGAATCCGGGCACCAGACGCTTGTACGAATTGGTGCCGGGGTTGGTGATTCCATTCAGCGCGCGCGCGTGCTTGATGATGCCCCCGATGTAGTAGAGCGCGAACTCCGATAGGCCCGAATAGCCGGTGCCCGAGAACAGGTTCTTGCCGTCCTTCCACACCGACTGGTGCACGTGCATGCCCGAGCCG
>JACQTO010000114.1 GCA_016210745.1 Betaproteobacteria bacterium | reverse complement strand
GAGTTTGAGGTAGTGGCTCCAGATCGATTCGTAGATGAGCCCGGCGAATCCTGAAACGGTGAAAAGCGCGAAATAGGCGCCGCGGGGGATGCGTGCGTTAGTCAATTCTGTCTTGCCTTTGATTTGCTTGCGAGTTGACTGAAGACTTGATTTCTAAATTCGTCTCCCCCTTTTCGTGCAGTTGCAAGCAACTGCAAGAAAAGGGGAGATTGATAAACGGCAAAACCAGCTTCCTTGGTTCCGGCTCGTCCGGTTTTGGCGAGGCGCAATTCTATCAGGGCGCTTACCATGGGAGCCATGCGCGCAGTTCCGACGGTCCGCCTCGCGGGCATCTATTTCGCCTATTTCGCCTGGATCGGCGCCTTCGGCCCGTACTTCAGCCTGTATCTGCAATCGATCGGCCAGACCGCCGTGGAGATCGGCGTGCTGCTCTCGCTGATGCAATTCATGCGCATCTTCGCGCCCAATTTATGGGCAGGGATCGCCGATCGCCGCGGCCGGCGTGCATCGCTTCTGCGCATCGCCTTCGCCGCCTCGCTTGTCTCCTACTGCGGCGTATTCCTGACGCAGTCGTTCTGGGGGCTGTTCGCCACGCTGGCGCTTGTCGCCCTGTTTACCAGCGCGGCGATGCCGCTGTTCGAAACGCTCGTATTCGCGCACCTGGACGACGAGATCGGACGCTACGGACCGATTCGCGTTTGGGGATCGGTCGGTTTTATCGTCGCGGTGCTGGGCGTCGGCGCGATACTGGACACGCAACCGATCGACACGCTGCTTGTCCTGCAACTGCCCATGCTGGCGGCATCGCTTCTGATTGCGCTCGGACTGCGCGATCCCGGCGCCATGGCGGTGCATGGCGCCGAGCGCTCGGTATGGCCGGTCCTGCGCCGGCCCGAGGTGGCGGCTCTATTCTCCGCGTGCTTCCTCATGTCGGTCGCACACGGGCCGCTTTACACCTTCTTCTCGATCTATCTCGCCGATCACGGTTACAGCAAATCGACCATCGGCTGGCTATGGGCCATCGGCGTAGTGGCCGAAATCGGCGTATTCCTCTTGGCGCCGCGCATTTTCAAGCGCTGGTCGAATCGGCAGGTCCTCGTTTTCAGTTTCGCCTGCGCGGTGGTGCGATTCGCTCTCGTCGGCTGGGGCGTCGATCATCTGCTGCTGCTCGCCGCCGCGCAGATACTGCACGCGGCGAGCTTCGGCTCCTACCACGCCGCGGCGCTCGGTCAGGTAAACCGCTGGTTTGAGGGCGGCCAGCGCTCGCGCGGCCAGGCCCTTTATCTAAGCCTATCGTTCGGCGCGGGCGGTATGCTTGGCGGCATGGGCGCCGGTTTGGCGTGGGACGGCGCCGGGCCCGCGTGGACTTTCAGTGCTGCTGCGCTGTGCGCAGCAGCGGGCCTGGTGCTGGTGGCCTGGGGGGTGCGGTCAACAACAGCGGCCGATAAGCGTTGATTGCAGGATATCGCCGCTCTATTCTTAGCACCATGTTTCATGGGAGAAGCACATGAGGAAGAACTGGTTATCGGCTTTGGCAATCGCGGGGCTGGCCGCGCTGCTGGTTGCCGCCTGCGGGACGGTCCCAATCACCGGGCGCAGTCAGTTGCAGCTTCTCGGCGAGCGCCAGGAACTGCAGCTCGGGCTGAGTTCATACCGCGATACGCTCAAGAAGGAAAAGCTTTCCAGCGACCCCAGGCTGAACGAGATGGTCCAGCGCGTGGGGCGGCGCATTGCCGAGGCGACCGGAAAGACCGACTACCAGTGGGAATTCAGGGTGGTCGAAAACGACAAGATGGTGAACGCCTTTTGCCTGCCTGGCGGGAAGGTCGCCGTCTATACCGGTATCCTGCCGCTGACCAAAGACGATGCCGGTCTTGCCGCGGTGATCGGCCATGAGGTCGCGCACGCGATTGCACGCCATGGCGGCGAGCGCATCAGCCAGCAGCTTGCTGTCGAAGGTCTAGTCGCGGCGACGGCGCTGGCAGTCGCCGAGCGCGATTCCAGCAAGGCGAACCTGTACGCCGGATTGCTCGGTGCCGGCGCCACCGTTGGCCTGCTGCTGCCTTACTCGCGGCTGCAGGAATCGGAAGCCGATCGCCTGGGTTTGATCTACATGGCAAAAGCCGGATACGACCCGCGCGCGGCGGTCGATTTCTGGCGCCGCATGGCCCAAAGCGCCAAGGGCAAGTCGAAGCCGCCGGAGATTCTCTCGACTCACCCCGCCGACGAGACGCGCATCCGCGGCATCGAGAAATGGTTGCCCGAGGCGCAGTCGTATTACAAGCCGCGCTGATGCTTGTGGCCCGTGTCGCCGGCCGTAAGCGCGTCTTCCGATGCCGCCCTTGCATTGCCCTATTCGGGCGCATGCGCTAGATTGCCACGTACTTAAGCAATAAAACGCCCTGGAAAACACCCGAAAACGGCGACCCTCCTAGGGAGGAGGCGGCGAATGTGAACATCAGAAAGGATTGGCGGACGTGGCACGCGCGTGCGTGCTTGCGCGTTCGTACGCGGACGCCGCTCGACTAACCTATGCCCGAAACTCCGGAACAGAAGGCACGCCGAGAGATCGATGCCGATCTAATGGCGGCGGGTTGGCTCGTGCAGGATCGCGACGAACTCGATCTTACCTCGGGTCGAGGCATCGCCGTGCGCGAGTTCCACATGAGGGCCGGGTTTGGCGACGCGGACTATCTGCTCTACCTGGACCGCAAAGCGGTGGGTGCTGTGGAGGCGAAGGCGGAGGGGACGCTCACCGGTGTAGAAGCGCAGACCGCGAAATACGCCGCGGGACTTCCCGACAACCTGCCAGCGCACAAGCGGCCGTTGCCGTTTCTGTTCGAGTCCAACGGTTCGGTAACCTTCTTCACGAACGGCCTCGACCCGATTCCACGCAGTCGCCGGGTGTTCAATTTCGCCAGGCCCGAGACGCTGGCGGAGTCGTTGGCGCGGCCCGCGCAGCTCCGCGCCGGCCTGAGGCAACTGCCGCCGCTCGACGAGTCGCGCCTGTGGAACGTCCAGGCACGCGCCATCCACAGCCTCGAAGCATCCTTCGGCCGGGCCGACGCACGCGCTCTCATCCAGATGGCGACCGGATCGGGCAAGACCTTTACCGCCGTCAATATCGCGTATCGCCTGCTCAAGTTCGCCAACGCCCGGCGCATTCTCTTTCTGGTGGATCGCGGCAATCTCGGCAAGCAGGCCGAGGATGAGTTCGCTAATTTCGAGCCTACCGACGATCCGCGCAAGTTCCCGACGCTCTACACCGTCCAGCGGCTCAAGACCAATTCGATCAACCCGGCGGCAAAGGTCGTCATCACCACCATTCAGCGGCTCTATTCGATGCTGAAAGGCGAGGCCGAGTTCGACCCCGGCAACGAGGAAGGCTCCGCTTTCGATTCCGCCAAGCCCTGGCAGGGCGAGCCGCCCGAAGTGGTATACAACGCCGGCATTCCGCCCGAGTTCTTCGACTTCATCATCGTTGACGAGTGCCACCGCTCGATCTACGAGCTGTGGAGTCAGGTGCTGCTCTATTTCGACGCGTTTCTGATCGGTCTCACCGCCACGCCCGCGGGCAAGACCATCGGGTTCTTCGCCCAGAATCTCGTCATGCAGTACGGCCACGATGAGGCCGTGACCGATGGCGTGAATGTGGACTTCGACGTTTATCGCATTCGCACCCGCGTCACCGAGAGGGGCGCGACTATCGAAGCGGGCGACACCGGTGTCTATGTGGACAAGCGTCACAAGCTCACCCGCGCCGAACGGCTGGAACGCCTCGATCAGGACCTCACCTATACGGCCAACCAGCTCGACCGCGACGTCGTATCCGAGAGCCAGATTCGCACCGTGCTGCAGCAGTTCCGCGACAAGGTGCTGCCCGACGCCTTCGCCGGCCGCGCCGAAGTGCCGAAGACGCTGATCTTCGCGAAGGACGACTCACACGCCGACGACATCGTGCGCATCCTGCGCGACGTTTTCGCCCAAGGCAATGATTTCTGCCAGAAGATCACTTACCGCACCGGTTTCACCAAGCTGACGAAGAAGGTGAAGAACGCGGACGGCACGGAGTCCGAGGTGACCGAATGGGTGAGCACCTCGACCCTCGCGCCGGACGAAATTCTCTCCAATTTCCGCAACAGTTTCTTC
>JACQTO010000006.1 GCA_016210745.1 Betaproteobacteria bacterium | reverse complement strand
TACATGAGGTGCACCGGGTTGGCCGCGACCTCGGTCTGGTCATAATTGAAAACGCTGGACAGGATCTTGTAGGCAAAGCGCGTCGATACGCCAGTCATGCCTTCGTCGGTGCCGGCATAGTCGCGGTATTCCTGCATCGACTTCGCCTTCGGGTCGGTGTCCTTCAGGCTCTCGCCGTCGTAGACACGCATTTTCGAGAAGATGCTCGAATTCTCCGGCTCCTTGAGCCGCGACAGCACCGAGAACTGGGCCATCATCTCGAGCGTTCCCGGCGCGCACGGCGCCGCCGAGAGCGAACTGCCGCGCAGCAGCTTGCGGTAGATCTTGACCTCTTCGGATACCTGCAGGCAGTACGGCACCTTGACGATGTAAATGCGGTCGAGGAACGCCTCGTTGTGCTTGTTGTTGCGGAACGTCTGCCACTCCGACTCGTTGGAGTGCGCGAGGATCAGCCCGTTGAACGGGATTGCGGAAAAACCTTCGGTGCCCTTGAAGTTGCCTTCCTGGGTAGCTGTCAGCAGCGGATGCAGCATCTTGATGGGCGCCTTGAACATCTCGACGAATTCCAGCAGCCCCTGGTTGGCAAGGCATAGTCCGCCCGTATAGCTGTAGGCGTCGGGATCGCTCTGCGAATAGCGGTCGAGTTTGCGGATATCGACTTTGCCGACCAGCGTGGAGATGTCCTGGTTGTTCTCGTCGCCGGGCTCGGTCTTGGAGATCGCGATCTGGCGCAGCACCGAGGGCTGCACGCGGACCACGCGGAACTGGGAAATGTCGCCGTCGAATTCCTCCAGCCGTTTGATCGCCCATGGCGACATGATGCCGGTGAGATAGCGTCGCGGGATGCCGTAATCGGACTCGAGCACCTCTGCGTATTCATTGGGGGCGAATAGTCCGAGCGGCGACTCGTTCACCGGCGAGCCCTTCAGCGCGTAGATCGGCTTGCATTCCATGAGGCTCTTCAAGCGCTCTGCGATCGAGGATTTGCCGCCGCCGACGGGCCCCAGCAAATAGAGAATCTGCTTGCGCTCTTCCAGCCCTTGCGCAGCGTGCTTGAAGAACGCGACGATCTGGGCGATCGCGTCTTCCATGCCGTAGAACTCCGCGAAAGCCGGATAACGCTTGATGACGCGATTGCCGAAGATGCGCGAGAGCCGCGGGTCGTTGCGCGTGTCGATGACCTCGGGCTCGCCGATTGCGGTAAGCATGCGTTCCGCGGCGGTTGCATAGGCGTCGGGATCGTTCTTGCACAGCGAGAGATATTGCGTAAGCGGCATCTCTTCGTCCTGCGCCGCCGAGTATCGGCTCTTATATCCTTCGATCAACGTAATCATGTCGACTCCCGTAAGAGAAATTTGCAAGCTTCAGGATGCATTGGATCTACGATTCCTCGCTACCCGCTTCGATCGGTTTTCCCTTAGCCAAACGGATCGAAATCGACATCGAACCTCGCCAGCCTGCGGACTCGCTTCTCAGCCGACCGTGAGCCCAGTCTAGAGTTCGAGACAAACGAATGCATCGGGGCAATTCCCCCAATTCCCCCGGGTGATAGGTTCAAGACGCAGGGGTAAAACACGGTAGCCGCGATGGGGGTAATACAGTAGTTCTGGCGGCGGAAAACACAGTGGCCGAAGCCGCTCATCCGCCGGCGGCGGCGGGCTCCGCCGCCTGGGTTACGGGCAGTTGCGTCTGCTCGTGCGAGCGCGAGGCCGAGGCGAAACCTGATCGAGGGCGGATCGCAGGCGCCATGTCGGACTCAAATTCCGTTCTCGCGCAGTTCGGCGCGGTGCACCAGCTGCTGCCACATTCCCTCGGTCTTCTGGGGCAGCACCAGATCGGGTTCCGGATCGAGCACATACCAGGCGCCGCGCTTCAGCTCTTGCTCCAGCTCACCGGGCTGCCATACGACCGCACCGGCGAAAAACCGCGCGTGTTGGGCCTCGGTTTCGATGACGTGATCCACCGTGTCCGCCGCAATCACGAGGAAAACCTCCGGCGAGAGCTGAATCGAGCCGCGGCCGGGACTGCTGCTGCTTGCCACCAGCGCAAACACGGCGTTCACCTCGGCGGGCCCGCCAAGATAGAGCGGCGAGGTGACAGCCTTGGAAGGACCGTGGTCGGGGAACGCTTCCGCAAGCGAAAACTTGGTGGGCCTGTTGAGGATGAAGCCGACGTGCCGGCCCTGTCCCATGGACCTGGCGATTAGGATTGTCTCTCCATACATCGGGTCTCGAAATTCGGGCCTGGCAACCAGCAATACGGTGTCGGCATCAGGCAGATTGGCGCTATAGCCCGGCGTAATCCAGGCGATCGCCAAGACCGGCAATATGAAGGCCAAGGCGCCGGAAATACGGTTGCGTGTTGACATGGCACTCTCCTTGCGCAAGAACGACTCTTCGGCTTGCCAGCCTGTCCAGCGGGCAGCAAGGCCTTTGCTCGAGATCTATCCGTTTACATTAGACAAGGCGCACCTGACAGAAGCGTGTCGAAACAATTACATTTCTGTACGGTATCGGATAAATGCTTCCGCCGATCGGGCCCAGATTCGGCCCTCCTCTTCGGCGAACCTCCTCAATCAAACTCTAGTGGCCGCACCGACGGAAAGCAGCAAGGCAAAACCCTCAATTTGATCGCGGCGAGTACCGCATAATCAATGAGGGTTACGCAGCAGGGGTGGTTACACGGAGGGAGTGGTTACGGCAGACACAAAGGCCAACAGGTCTGTAGGTTGATCTGATGCAAAATGGGGTCAGAGTAACATTTCGCAAGCGCATCAAGTTCAAATCGGGGTATCGCTTTGATGAAATGTTACTCTGACCCCAATTTGCCGCTACCATCGTCCCTGCAAGGCGCTTTGCAGCATGGCGAACATGATGCGTGACTGTTCCCAGAATGTCGTCTTGACTGGCTTGATCCCCAGGCCGGCCACGCGGTTCTTGTCGGTGAGCGACTTGATGAGACCGTCCACGCCGTTGTCGCGCACCGCGTCCGCGAAGGTCTCGCGATACGTCGTGATCAAGCTTACGCCGCCGACCTTGATGTCAAAGACCTTCCAGCCCGCGGGCGTCTTTTCCATATCGTAGTCGATAGTCATGCGTTCCCTGCCCGGCTGCACGATCTCGGACTTGACTTTGACCTCGGTGTCCCCGGGGGCCATGCGCATGCGCTTGAACTCCATCGGCCTATCGCGGTAAGTCGAAAGCGCCACCGAATAAGTGCGCACCAGCAGTGTCTTGAATTCCGTCGTGAGCATCGCCTGCTGCGCCGGGGACGCCAGGCGCCAGTTGCGCGCCAGCGCTGTCTGGGTCATGCGCGGGAAGTCGAACAGCGGCAGGATCTTGGATTCGATCAGGTCCGCCACCTTGTCCGCCCTGCCGGCCTGAAGCTCCTTGTCTTGCTTGAGGATGGACATCACCTCCACGGTGACTCCGCTCAGCAGCGCGTCGGGCGCCTCATCGCGCGCAAACGACAATGGCGCTGCGAGCGCAATGGCCAGCATAAGAGAGAATTTCAAGACGATATTCTGCATGATGATCCTCTCCGTTCAACGCCGTCGCATGCCCCGATCAGCGTGCCTTCAGATAAATCGAACGAACCGATTGCCATAATTCGACCACGCTCGGGCGTTAGCCTTTACCGCGGATGTAACTTCAGGTGCCAGTACCGCACAGTCTAATCACCTAGGCCTGGGAGAACAGGGGGGGGAAACCCCCAATTTGTCGAGTCCAGACAACTTATGCCCATGTACTAAATATAGTAGTTACATGGCGAGTTATCCGACTCTCCTTATTGATCCTCGTCAGACGGCACGACATGTTGGAATGTATACAGAAACACTCGGAATTAGCGGAAAACACCGGCTATGAACGCCGCGGGCAGGCACCGAAAGCCGGTGTCTGCCCTTCGCTTGGTCGAAGCCGGATCAGACCGGCTTCTTATCGATTAGCGCAACCTGATCGGCACCGCCAGACGCTGCGCCCCGTCGGTCGAGCTCATACTGATGGTGTTGCTCGCATCCGGCAGAATCGCCGAGTTCACTACCCGGACGACCCAGGTTCGGGCGGAAGACACTACCGCGGTGCCGATCACCGGGCCGGTAAGGTCCACGCCTCTGCGCACCGTGACGGTCGCCCCGATCGTCGAATCGGTGCCTGCGATCCGCCACTCCGAATTGTTGACGATGAAATCGGCCAATGAGACGGTAATGGTCGACGCCGCCGCGACAGTCACCGTCACGGTGCCCGTCGCCGAGCCGCCGCGGCCGTCAGCCACCGTGTAGGTGAACAAGTCGGTGCCGCTGGTCCCGCTGCTGGGCGTGTAGGTGACGCTGGTGCCGTTGTTGACCACCGTGCCTTTGGTGCCGTTGGTCACCGCGATCACGCTGAGCGGATCGCCGTTCGCATCGGTGTCGTTGGCGAGCACGTTGACGGTCACCGGCGTTCCAAATGCAGTGCTGGCGCTGTCGGCGTTCGCTACCGGCGCTTGGTTTGGCACGGCATTGACCGTAACGCTGACCGATGCCGTCGCTGTGCCGCCCTGGCCGTCGGAGACGGTATAGGTGAAAGTCGCCACGCCGGTGAAGAGCGAATTGGAATTGAAGGTGACATCGCTGCCGTTGTTCGTCACGCTGCCGGCCGTGGCGGGCGACACCGCACTCACCGCAGTCACGCTCAATGGGTTGGCATCGGCGTCGCTGTCGTTGGCAAGAACCGCGATGGTTACCGGCACACCCTGTGTGGTAACACCCGTGTCGGCCACCGCCACCGGCGCCGTGTTCGCAGGTGCCGGAACATCCATGCTCACCTGATAATCGGTCACCCCGTACTTGCTGGAAATCACCCGCGCCCTATCCGGCGGCACGATGACGTTCGGCACGACGATCTGGCCGCTCGCCAGGTCGCCCTGATAGCTCCCGTACCTCAGCGTCAGAACGGGCGGGGCGGTCTCGTCGCTCGAACGGGCCATGACCGTCAGCGTCTGCGCATTCTCATCGTAGAAGGCCTGCGTGACGGTGACCTCGTCCGCGACGATATGCGGAATGAAGGTGGGCACAACATTGCCGTTCGCGTCGCGCGCGTTGCCATCCTTCACGCACACCGCCGAGGGAATGGCCGCAGGAACGGTCCGTCCCCAATACCTGCCGTCGGCGAACGACATGTTGGTTTCGATGCCAGTAGCCGGAGCGCTGAAGGGAGGCACGGGGAAGCCGTTGGCATCCACCGCGCTGGTGCAAGGCGCGTCGAAGAATGAAAGCGACGGCAATACCGGGGCGGATCGCGGTTGGGCGGGAAGCCGCCCCTGGGTGGTCCCGGAGCCGGTTGCAAAAACGTGCAGCTTCTGCCCCGCCGCTTTCCGGCTGTAGCTCGCGCGGCTGATGTCAATCCGACCGGGGATAGTTCCCGTGAAAATGCGGCCCATCAGCGTGAAGTTGGTGGTCTCGATGTAATCGACAGCAGCACCGGTCGCCGGATTCACGCCTAATCCGGACCCTGGAGGCCCTTCGATGCGGAAGATGTTGTGGGTGCGCGAAGCTCCGGTCGAGTCGATGAAATTGGGCAGCGCGCTGCCGGTGACCGGTCCGCTGCGGGCTGGATCGGCGATGTACAGCTTGCCTGGCACGGGGCCTGCGACCGGCGGCAGCTCGGCGCCGCCCGGGGCGTTCGAAGGCAACAGGAACGGACCCAGGCGCGAATCCATGGCACAACTGAAATCGCCTTGCGCGCAGGCGATGCCGAAGTCATCGGTGAAGAAGATCCGCTCGCCCGCGACCCCTTCGACTATTTCTTCGCCATAGGGGTGGATGAAGCGGTAGGTCCCGCTCACCGGCACATCGTCGAGCCTGACCCGGATGCGGGAGAACGCGACCTGCCCCCCCGGCTCGACAGCCGCAGCGAACGCGGCTTCCACCGCCAGCACCAGCAGGGCCCTGCTCCCGCTCGCCGTCGTCATGAGCGCATCGGCGGCGAACCAGAAGTGCTCGTCGAAGAAATTGGTGGGGAATACTTCCGGAACCGTGACATCCCCCGGCAGCAGCAGGCACCAGCCGCCGTCGACTTCGGCCTGATTCTGCGGATCGCAGAATTCGAGCGCGAGACCGGTCGTGTCCTGATACCACGCCGGAAAGGACCCGACGCTCGGGGCGGTGTTGATCGGACCGACCCGCTCGAGCGCCGCTTGCGCTGAAAAACTCGCTAAACCAAGCGCAAGCACGAGTGCAGCCGCACTCGTGATCGCCTTAACCATGGCTGAATTAAACATTGCCGCCTCCCGAAACAACACCAGTTGCTGCGTATCAAAGCCGCATCCGCCACGGCACCAGAGCTCGCCGCGAGTCTATGGGCCCGCGACGCTTCGCCACTTCCAAAGCCAGCAATTCGAACCGCATGACACTCACGACTACCAGCGGTGTCACCAGCCGCAGTTTCTATGACGCTGGCATAGAGACGAGGCTAGCGAGCTCGAATGGGCTAAACACTGGGGTGAAGTAAGTATTTGAAGCTACATTGAGGAACTACTTCAGACCCAAAGTGTCGCGGAGTCCGCTGCGATCCAGCGGCGTCGGTGCACGTGGAACCGCAGTGGGGATGAAAAAAAGGGCAGGCACCGTTTCCGGTACCTGCCCAGGTCTCGAGCCGGATCAGACCGGCTTCTTTTCAATTAGCGCAATCTGATCGGCACTGCCAGGCGCTCCGCCCCATCGGTCGAGCGGATGCTGATGGTGTTGCTCGCATCGGGAAGAATCGCCGAATTGCGCACCCTGAGGACCCAGGTTCTGGCCGACGACACCACCGCCGTGC
>JACQTO010000119.1 GCA_016210745.1 Betaproteobacteria bacterium | reverse complement strand
TCGGCGATCCGCGCGGACGGCTTTTCGTCCGCGCAACATCGCAACACTGGAGGCCAAATCTCAAATATATTTGGCTAGGTCTTAATAGGAGGAGGGCCAACATGTCTGAAAACACTCGTTCAGGGTCTGTCAGCGCGAGCCAAGGGCTCGCATCCGATGCTGTCGTGGATGCGCTTGTCGAGGAGGGGGTGAAATTCGTCTTCGGCATGACCGGCGACACTATCCTGCCGATTATCGACGCCATCTATCGCCGGCGGGACAAAATACGCTACATAACGACCCGCGTCGAGATGAGCGCCGTCGCGATGGCTGATGGCTATTCGCGAGTCACCGGCGGCCTCGGCGTCGCAACGATGCACGTCGGGCCCGCCGTCGCCAATGCGGTGCTGGGCACGTGGACGGCGGGGAAGGACAACGTTCCCGTCATGGTGTTGTCCGCCAACCTCGACCGCTATCGATTGGGCCGTGACCTCTGGCACGAGTTCGACGTGGTCGGCGTGTTCAAGAAGTTCACGAAATTCTCCGAACAGATGATGGAGGCGAAGGACGCGCGCCGACTGATGAGGACGGCGATGCAGGCCGCGCTGTCTGGCCTTCCTGGCGCTGTTCACATCGACTTCCCGAAAGACCTTCTTGCGCAGCCGGCGGACATCGAGAGTTCAGACCTTTCACTGAAGGGCGGCTCCCGCATGGGTTATGTTACGCGCTCGATGCGCCCGGAAGCCGCCGCGGTCGAACAGGCTGTCGCTTTGCTGGCGGGAGCCAAGAACCCCGTCGTCATCGTTGGTCGCGGCGTGACCTGGTCCAAAGCGCATGCAGAACTGGTGCGTTTCGCCGATGCTCTTTCAATTCCGGTTGTGGCCGTCGAGATGGGTCGCGGCAACATGCCCGAGGACCACGAGCTTGCGTGCGGTCTGCTCGGTCACTTCGGCCAAACAACTGCGAACACGATGCTCAACGAGGCGGATGTCGTGCTCGGACTCAGCTGCCAATTCCGGAATGTGAACACGATCAACTGGCAGCTTGTTCCGAGCGGCGCGACGATCATCCAGGTCGAGGCCGACCCGGTGGATCTCGGCCGTCAATACGCGGTGCAGCTTGGCATTCAGGCGGACTGCAAATCGTTTCTCGAGGACGCCCTGGCAATCGTCGCCTCGAAAAAACTCTCTCGCGCCGCGGCCGATCGCGCGCGCGCCGTGTCGACGATCGCCGCCTATAAGAAGAAGGAACGAGGGATCTATTTCAACGCCGATCTGGAATCCAAGCCGATAAAGCCGCAACTCATCGTCAAGGTGCTCGAAAAAGTGGCCAAGAAAGATGCGATCTACGTGGTGGGTGCGGGGCACAACACCCACTTCTCGAATTTTCTGCCGATTTACCGGCCGGATTCCTATCACTGCGCCAGCGGGACGGGCTCGATGGCTTGGGCATTCGCGGCGGCGCTCGGCATGAAGCTTGCGCATCCGGAGCGGCAGGTGATCGTTCCGATCGGCGACGGCGACTTCAGCATGAATGCGCAGGAGATCGAAACCGCGGTTCGCGAGAATATCCCGGTCACGGTCGTCATCTACAACGACAAGTCTTTCGGCGCACTTCGCATTTTTCAGAAGGGCTATTACGGCGACCGCCAGCTCGGCTCCGAATACGGCGAAACAGACTTCGTCAAGCTCGCCGAGGCTTATGGCGCCGTCGGTTTCCGCGTCGACGACCCGAAGGACTTGGAGCCGGTGGTGGTCAAGGCGCTAGCCTCGAACAAAGTGACGATCATCGACGTGCGCATCGACCCCTGGGAACTCGCGCACCGGTCGCCGGAATTCAAGGAATTCCATCGGTTTTGATGTGAAACACCTTCATTCCCGCCGAACGAACCTTCGGCGGGAATCCAGAGCGCATTCGGGCGTCTCCGGCGGGATTTGCAGATGCCTGCCCGGAGATCACCTCAGTATGAATGGATTGCCGGTGGGGGCACCGGCATTGATCCACACGCTCTTGACCTGCAGGTACTCGTGGACTGCTTCTATGCCACTCTCGCGTCCCACGCCCGAATCCTTGTATCCGCCGAAGGGGGACAGGTAACTTACCGCACGGTAGGTATTGACCCAAACGGTGCCCGCCTGAACCCGCTCGGCCATGCGAATCGCGCGCCCGATGTCGCCGGTCCACACACCGGCCGCCAGACCGAAGCGAACGTCGTTGGCGATTGCCACCGCCTCTTCTTCATCCTTGAATTTGATGATCGACAACACCGGGCCGAACACTTCTTCCTGGGCGATACGCATGCGGTTCTGCACTCCGGCAAAGATCGTGGGCTCGACAAACCAGCCCGAACCGCACTCGGGTCGGGTCGCCGGCCCTCCGCCCATCAGCAGTTTCGCTCCCTCGTTCTTCGCGATATCGATGTAGCTCAGCACTTTCTCGTATTGCGGGCGCGTCGTCACCGGTCCGACCTGGGTTTCCATCTTCGACGGATCCCCCAGCCGCGCGATCTTCGCCAGCGCGAGCAGCTTCTCGACGAAGGCGTCGTGGATGCTCTCCTGCACCAGCAATCGCGAACCGGCAATACAGGTCTGGCCGGTGGCCGCGAAAATGCCCGATACCACCCCGTTGACGGCATCTTCCATCTTGGCGTCGGCGAAAACGATGTTCGGCGACTTGCCCCCCAGCTCGAGCGTGACGCGCTTGAAGGTCTTGGCCGCCGCCTGGTTGATTGCGCGCCCATTGGCATCGGAACCGGTAAATGCGATTTTTCGCACCAGCGGATGTTCGACCAACGGCCCCCCCACGTCCTGCCCGAACCCGGTTACCACGTTCACCACCCCCGGCGGATAGCCGGCCTCCTCGATCAACTTGACGAATTCCAGCGTGGAAACCGAGGTGTGCTCAGAAGGCTTCACCACCAGGGTGCAGCCGGCGGCGAGGGCGGGTGCCAGTTTCCAGGCGAGCAGCAGCAGCGGCGAATTCCAAGGCGTAATCGCCACGACCACGCCCAGAGGCTCGTGACGGGTGTAGTTCAGGTAGCCTTTCTTGTCCAGCGGTATGGCCGCACCCTGGATCTTGTCCGCCAGGCCGCCGAAGTAGTAGCACCATTGCGGCAAGTAGTTGAGCTGCGCCTGCATTTCAGCGATCAGCTTGCCGTTATCGCGCACCTCGATCTCGGCAAGCTTCTTGGCGTCTCTCGCCACCAGTTCCCCCAGCCGGTGCAGCAGCATCCCGCGCTGGCTGGCGTTGAGCTGGGACCAAGGCCCTTCGGTAAATGCCTTATGGGCCGCTTGCACGGCCCGATCGGCGTCCTTTGCGTCGCCCTGAGCCACTTCGGCCCACGGCTCCCCGGTAAACGGGTTGAACGTCGCGAACCATTTTCCCGAGGACGCGTCGACGAACTTCCCGTCGATGTACATCTGGTATCGATGCATGGCTTTCCTCCTTGTTGGCTTCAGCGCAACCGGCCGCAGCGCATCAGTATTTCTCGATCAGCCACTCGCGATACCAGTTCGCCGCCTCGGTCGCCGCGACCGCCAGATGAGAAAGATTGCTGTACATGCTCATGTGCGTGCTCTTGCGCTGCACGAACAGCTTCTTGTGGGTGGTCGCGATCTGGCTGAACGCCGGCACTTCCTGTTCCCACATGGTCAGATCGTCGCCTTCGGCGACTATCATCAGGGTCGGCGTGTCGAGGATGCGCGAAAGAAACGGCCGCGCGTTGTAGTTCCAGACCAGTTCGGCCGACTCGATGGTGCTGTAGTGTTCGTGGCGGGGCGCGGTCGTCTTCTTGATCTTCATGAAGACCGGCTTGGTTTCCGGATGCGGCCAGGTGACAACCTCCTTCTTGGGATCTCCGGAGTGAGGGAGGGTGCGGTGCTTGCCGGTGAGGTAGCGCAGCCGCCGCTCCTCAGTGACAAGGGCCGTGAGTTCGCGGAATCCGACCGAGCCGTGCGCGCGCATCGAGTTGTACCAGCCGTCGATGACCGGAATTTGCGACACAATGCACTTCACCCGCGGGTCGATGGCGCCGACAATCAGCGTGTGCCCGCCCGCGTAGGAGATTCCCCATATGCCGATGCGCTGCGGGTCGACGATGCCTTTGAATTGGTCGAGGTAGCTCACCGCGTCGATCGCAGAGCGGTAATCGGCAATCTGCTTCCAGGGATCCAGATGCTGGCGCGGCTCGCCGTCGCTCGCTCCCAGGCAGCGGTAGTCGAAAATCAGCACCGACACGCCCGCACGCACGAAGTGCTCGGCGTACTCCGGCATGATGAGCTCCTTCACGTAACACCAGCCGCCGCCCATGATGACGACCGGCCAGGGGCCCTTGCCCTTGTTCGGGGTGTACAGGTCGGCGCGGATCATCTCCGCGGGATTCTCACTGTGAAACTCGACTTCGCGGCGTTTCATTTTCAATCCTCCTCCCATCATGAGCAATGCAAATTGGCGGACCATCGAACTATGTCAATTCATACTCAACACCCCTTGACACCGATCCCCGACAACTTCTATCAGCCGACGTCTGCCGCGGCGTTCAGCGGCTGCCTGGCGTCGCTGTGACGCCGGATGATGGTCCAGATCCCGACCGCCGGCTGGCTGCCGATGCACCAGAGGCGATGCGGCATTTGGGCGTCGAACGAGATCGCATCACCGGGGCCGAGTTCGTACTCCTCGAATCCGATCTTCACCCCGAGGCGTCCGCTGAGCACGTAGGCATATTCCTTGCCGCCGTGCCGCAACATCGCATCCTCTCCGCAGGAGGCGCTGCCGGCATCGTATACCGCGTACAGGAATTCGACCTCCGAATCCGGGCTCGCTGTGAGACGTTCCCAGCGCACGCCCGAGGCCATGCGGATTGCCTTGCGTGAACTGCGCCGCTGCACCGGACCATGCGTGGTCTGCGCCGCGCGGGCGCCGCCCTTGAACAGGTCGCCGATGTCCAGGCTCAGCTCATTGGCTATGGCCATCAGCGTGCCGACCGATGGCATGGCCAATCCGCGCTCGACTTGCGAGACCAGGCTGGGTGAGACGCCGATGCGCCGCGCCAGCTCGCGGACGGTGACTTCGGACTGCTCCCGCACCGAGCGCAGTCGTGGGCCGAGACCGTCCGACAGCTTCGCCTTTGCCGCGCCGGGGCGCACGCCTGCCGGGGTGTGCTTCGAGGGCGACTTGCGGGTTAGGGCCTGGCGGCGAGTTCGCGGCCTGTTAGGTGACACTGAACACCCCGTCCAATGAGTTTTCATCCAGTTTAACAGCTCGCTGAAACCTAAACAACAGGGGCACGCGGCAGCTTGACAGCGGATGAAAACTGGCTTAGTTTCGTCGCATCGGATCTGCATCTCTGCAGCAACCCTGGCGCTCTTTGCCGGACGCGCATGCCCGGCGGGCGGATCAAGAAAGTGTTTCATGAAAATGAACAGCGGACCGCGAGCGGCGGGGCACCCCTGCCGCGGATATCGTCAATTGAGAGGAGGAAACTATGCCTGAGCAGCAGAGCGTCGTAATCGTGGGAGGCACAGCGGGCATAGGGCGTCAGTTGGCGCAGACGCTCGCCAAGCGCGGTGACGAGGTGGTGATCACCGGGCGGGATAAGGCGCGGGCGCAAGCCATCGCAAAGGAGATTGGCGGCCGGACGCGGGGTGTCGGATTTGATTTGGCGGAACCGGCCAAGATCGCCGCCCAGCTCGGGGACGTGGTCAAGGTGGATAGCCTCGTGCTGTCAGCGATCGAGCGGGACAACAACAGCGTTCGCGAATTCGACGTGGGGCGCGCGATCCGTCTTGCGACGCTCAAGCTGGTCGGTTACATCGAGACCATCCATGTACTCGCGCCGCGGCTCACGCCGAACGCCTCCATCGTCCTCTTCGGCGGCCAGGCGAGGGAGCGGCCCTATCCGGGCTCGACGACGGTAACTACAGTCAACGGCGGTGTTACCAGCATGGTCCGAACGCTGGCGCTGGAACTTGCGCCGATTCGGGTGAATGCGGTCCATCCGGGCATCATCGGGGACAGCCCGGCTTGGGCCGGAAAGGCCGAATTCCTGAAGATCGGCATCTCGCGCACGCCCACCAAGCGCCTGGCCACCATGGACGAGTGCGTCAGCGCGGTGATGTTCCTGATGGATAATCAAGGGGTGAATGGCGTCAACCTGGTGGTCGACGGCGGATGGACTATAGCCTGAGGGGTCGCGACCGCGCCAAAAGGGGCGGGACCCGGCGCTCCGGTCGCCCAATTAAAATCCAGGCATAACGAATGGGGGTGAATGCCAATATGAGCAACACTCAGCGGCCCAAGAGCCAGGAGGCTCTTGGGCGGGGCGAAGATATTCCCGAAGCGACGCGGCTGCGCATTTACCGGACGATGGTCGAAATCCGCCATTTTCTGAAGCGCGCCAATGACCTGTTTCTCCAGAACCTGGTGAAGGGAACCATGCACCTCGGGTTGGGGCAGGAAGCGGTCGCAGCAGGATTCGCCGCAGCGATGAACAAGGATGATTACAGCTTCTGCACCTACCGCGGACATCACCATACTCTCGCTCGCGGCGCCTCGATGGTGTCGGTTCTCGGCGAGCTGATGGGCCGGCAATGCGGCTTGATGAAAGGCAAGGGCGGCTCGATGCATTTGACCAGCGTCGAGCACGGCCTCATGGGATCGTATGCGATCGTCGGCTCGCACCTCCCGGTGGCAGCGGGCGCGGCGTGGTCGGCGCAGTATCGCGGCACCAAGCAGGTCGCAGTCGCGTTCTTCGGCGACGGCGCGGCAAACATCGGCGCATTCCACGAATCGCTCAACCTCGCCGCCGTGATGAAACTGCCGGTCCTCTTCGTGTGCGAGAACAACCTGTACATGGAGTACACGCCGATTTCGAGCGTCACCTCGGTGAAACATCCGGCCGCAGACCGCGCGGCCGGCTACGGCCTGGAGAAAATCGTGATCGACGGCAACAATCCCGACGTCGTCTTGCGTACCGCGGCAGAAGCGATTGCCAGGGCGCGCGAGGGCGGAGGGCCTTCGCTCGTCGAGTGCCTGACCTACCGTCACGGCGGACATTCCCGCGCCGATCCGGCCAAATACCGTCCGCCCGAGGAGGTCGCCGATTGGCTCAAGCGCGATCCGATCGTGCATTACCGCAGACAGTTGCTCGATCTCGGCATCGCCGAGCAGACGTTGAAGGGAATCGAAGCGGACACCATCGCCAAGGTCGACCACGCGACCGAAGCTGCCAAGGCATCGCCCACGCCGGCGCTGGAATCCGCGATGATCGACGTCTGGGCCGACGGGGGAGCCGCATGGCGCAACTGACTTATCGCGAGGCGGTAGCCGCGGCATTGGAGTACGAGATGGCGCGCGACGAGCGCGTGGTGCTGTTCGGCGAGGACACCGCCGCCGCCGGCGGCGTGTTCAAGACCACCGAAGGCCTTCTGGCGAAGTTCGGTCCGCGCCGGGTGGTGGACATGCCGATTTCCGAGCTTGCGATCCTGGGTTCGGCGATGGGGATGGCGATGACGGGCTTGAGGCCGGTGGCGGAAATCATGTTCTCGGATTTCCTCGCTTGCTGCTGGGACTACATCGCCAACGAGATTTCCAAGACCCGCTACATGAGCGACGGCCAGATCGCGCTGCCGCTGGTGATCCGGACCCTGAATGGAGCCGGAGCGCGCTTCGGTGCGCAGCACTCGCAGAGCGTGGAGAACTGGGCGATGGCAGTGCCGGGAATCAAGGTGGTCGCGCCATCGAACGCGGCCGACGTCAAAGGCCTCCTCATTGCGGCAATCCGCGACCCGGATCCGGTCATATTCTTCGAACACAAAAACCTGCTATCCAGCAAATGCGAAGTCCCCGATGGCGAGCATTTCGTGCCGCTCGGCAAGGCGGCGGTAGTGCGCGAAGGTTCCGACATCACCGTCATCGCGCTCGCCGCGATGGTGCCCAAGGCGCTCAAGGCGGCAGAAACCCTCGCCGCGGAACATGGCGTTTCGGCGACGGTCATCGACCTTCGCACGCTGGTGCCGCTCGACACCCAGACGCTGCTGCGCGAGTCGGCGCGCACCGGCCGGATATTCACCGTCGAGGAGAATCCGAGGCTGTGCGGCTGGGGAGCTGAAATCGCCTCGATCATCCAGGAGGAGGCTTTCAGCGCGCTCAAACAGCCGATCGTGCGCATCACCACGCCGCACGTGCCGGTGCCCGCGTCGGACCAGCTCGAGGATGCCGTCGTGCCTTCGGTGGCGCGTATCGTGACCGAGATCCGGCGGGCGATGGAGGCGCACCGCGCCGGATGATTCATTGATCGAGGCGCGATGAACGTGATCATGCCCCAGTTGGGGGAGACGGTGACCGAGGGCACGGTCACCAACTGGTACAAAAAAGTCGGCGATGCGGTGCGCGCCGATGAGCCGCTGTTCGACGTAGAAACCGAAAAGGTGAGCACCGAGATCCCGGCGCAAATGGACGGGATACTGGCGGAGATCCTGGTCAAGCCCGGCATCCCGGTCCCGGTGGGAACGGTCCTCGCCGTCATCGAATCTGCTGCCGACGGCGCATCGGACGCGCAGCCTGCTGCATCGGCAGGAGGGACATCTTCGGCGAGCGCAGCCAGCGCCGCGATCCAGGGGCCAGGCGCAAGTGCCGAGGCGAAAGACACTGAACGCGTGCCCCTTTCCAGGATCCGGCGCCAGACGGCCGAGCACATGGCGCGCTCGGTTGCGACCAGCGCACACGTGCTGCAGGCAGTCGAAGTGGATTTCCACCGGGTCGAGCAGGCGCGCATCGCAGTTGGCGAGCAGTGGAGGGCGCGCGAGGGTTTTTCGCTTACTTTTCTCGCGTTCATCGCCCGCGCGGTATGCGAGGCAATCACGGAATTCCCCTGGGTAAACGCGAGCTTTGCCGGGGATGCACTGAGCGTGCACAAGCGGGTTCACCTCGGTATTGCGGTGGATCTCGATTTCCAGGGGCTGGTGGTACCCGTGGTGCGCGATGCGCATCGACGCGATCTGCCGGGTCTGGCGCGCGAGATGAACCGGCTGGTGCTGGCGGCGCGCGGCGAAATGTTGAAGCCCGATGAGGTCAGCGGCGCAACCTATACCTTGTCCAATTCCGGTTCGTTCGGAACGTTCTTCACCGCGCCGATTATCAGCCAGCCGCAGGTGGCCATCCTTTCCACCGATGGGGTGCGCAAGAAGCCGGTGGTCGTCGAGGGACCGCAGGGTGAGGTGATTGCGATACGTGCTGTCGGCGTGCTTGCGCAGTCGTTCGATCACCGCGCGTTCGACGGCGCCTATTCGGCAGCCTTCCTGCGCAAGGTGCGGCAGATCATCGAGGAGCGGGACTGGGTTGCCGAATTGAGGTGACAGGCAAGGATGTTGGATCCGGAGGAGGAACGACATGAATGCTGAAAAAGGCAAACGCATCGGGTGGATCGGCACCGGGCGCATGGGATTCGACATGTCGCGCCGGCTGGCCAAGGGCGGCTGCGACCTTACCGTCTGGAACCGCACGCGCGCCAAGGCCGAGCCGCTCGCCAAGGACGGCGCGAAGATCGCCGGCAAACTCGCCGATCTCGCCGGCTGCGACATCGTATTCGTCATGGTGTCGACCTGGAACGACGTCAAGGAGGTTATCTCCGGCCCGCAGGGGCTGCTCTCCAAAGCCAAGGGCGGGGGCGGCGCGCCGCGCATCGTGGTGGAATGCTCGCCGCTGTCGATCGACGCCTCGATTGAACTGCGGCAGACGCTGGCGGCCTGCGGCACGCAACTGCTGGCCGCGCCCTCGAGCGGCGGCGCCCCGATAATCCGCGCGGGCAAACTCGCTTTCGTGGTGTCGGGCCCGAAGGAGGCATACGACGCCGTTGCTCCGTATTTCGCGATGATCGGGCAGGTCGCCGCCTACGCAGGAGAGGGCGAGCTGGCGCGCATCGTCAAGATCTGCCACAACGTGTTGCTTGCGGTGGTAACCCAGAGCATGGCCGAGGTCACCGTCCTTGCCGAGAAAGCCGGCGTGCCGCGGCATGCCTTCCTCGATTTCCTCAACAAGAGCGTGATGGGCTCGACGTTCACGCGTTACAAGACGCCGGCCTTCGTCAATCTCGATTTCACCATCACGATCCCTCCCAGCCTTTTGCGCAAGGACGTCGAGCTGGGACTCGAAGCCGGGCGCAAATTCGAAGTGCCGATGCCGCTCGCTTCGATTACCCGCGACCTCATCCAGTCCACCATAGGCCTGGGCATGAATGCGCAGGATTTCGCCGTGCTGCTGGTGCAGCAGGCGCGGGCCTCGGGAATCGAACTCAAGCCCGAGAACGTTCCTGTCGGCGACGGGCTGTCGTGAATTTCCCGCTGCGGGACGGAAGGACACTGCGGCTGTCCGGGCTCTCGCCTTAACGCGCGAACGGAGGCAAATGATGGTGGCGATTGCGAAACAGGTGGGCGAGAAGCGGTACCGCGAAAGTTATGGACGGTATTTCGAGGACTTCGAGGTCGGACACGTCTACGAGCACCGCCCCGGGCGAACGATTACCGAAACCGACAATATCCAGTTTTCGCTTCTCACCATGAATCACCATCCTCTGCACTGCGACGCGGCCTTTGCACAGAAGAGCGAGTTCGGCAGACCCGTGGTGAACAGCGGGTTGACCGTGGCGATCGTGCTCGGGATGAGTGTCGCCGACATCAGTCAGAAGGCGGTCGCCAATCTGGGCTGGAAGGAAATCAACCTGCTCGCCCCCGTGTTTCCCGGCGACACGATCTACGCGGAATCCGAGGTGCTGGAAAAACGCCAATCGAGGTCGCGACCGAACCACGGCATCGTGACCGTGCGCACGACCGGAAAGAAAGCCGACGGCACGATATTCATGAGCTTCGTCCGCAGCGCGCTGATACCGAAGCGCGGGCATGGAGTCGAGGATGCGGCGGGGTATTAGGCGCTTGTCAGATGAATGTTGACCGGCTTGGCAAAGATTTGTTTTTTTAACACGTCTCCTCTTTTTGTTCAGTTGCAAGCAACTGAACAAAAAGAGGAGATTGATTAACGGCAAGAACAGCATCGATGATTCCGGCTTCTCCGGCTTAGGTGCTTATCGATCAACGATAGCGGGGAAGCGTCTGGCGTTGTATGGGTCTGATAAAGGCAAAATCAGACTCATTGGTTCCGGCTATGCCGGCTTAGGAGACAGGAAATGGCCGCCGTTCCTTCACCCTTGCAGAGCGAGTCGTCTTCGAGCGCGACGCCGATTTCGCACGAACTCGCCGAATTTGCCGCGAACTTCGGCTACGACGCGATTCCCGGGCCGGTGCGGGCGAGAGCGAAGCACCTGGCGCTCGACGCGGTCGGCATCGCGCTCGCCTCGACGCAGTTCGATTTCGCGCATCGCGCTTTTTCCGCTCTGGCGGACCTGGGCGGAACGGGCGAGGGTGTGGTGCTGGGATTCTCCAGCCGGCTGCCTCTGCGCGACGCGGTGCTGATGAACGGCATCCTGGTTCACGGGCTCGATTACGACGATACGCACGTTCCCGGAATAGTTCACGTGTCTGCAAGCAGCGTTCCGCTGGCTCTGGGACTCGCTGCTCACCTGAACCGCTCGGGCCGCGAACTGCTGGCGGCGTATGTGCTTGCCATCGAAATATCCGCTCGGCTCGGAGCGGTCGCCAAGGGAGGGTTCCACCAGACCGGGTTTCACCCGACCGGCCTGATCGGGACATTCGGCTGCACGCTGGCGGCGGGATTTCTCTATGGCATGAACTCGGCGCAGCTCAAGATGGCGCAGGGCATTGCGCTTTCGGTGGCCTCAGGCAGCCTCGAGTTTCTGCAGGACGGCGCCTGGACCAAGCGCATGCATCCGGGTTGGGCCGGCGTGGCCGGGATCACGGCGGCATCGCTTGCGCGCCGGGGATTCATCGGACCGGGGGCGGCCTACGAGGGACGCTTCGGCCTGTTCCCGAGCTACCTCGGCGCCGAGGCGAAGCATTGCGAATATTCGCTGGCGACCCGGGGCCTGGGCAAGACCTGGGAGGTGGGCGAAGTCGCCGTAAAACCTTATCCGGCGTGCCATTTCGTCCACGGATGCACCGACGCGGCGATTGCGCTTCGCGAGCGTGGCGTTCGGGCCGGCGACATCGCCCATGTCCGGGCGCTGGTTCCGCCGGAAGTGGTGAAAACGGTGTGCGAACCGGTCCAAAACAAGCGGCGTCCCGCCAACGGCTATGACGCGAAGTTCAGCATTCCCTATGCGGTTGCAACCGGCTTCGTGCGCGGCAAGTTCGGACTGGCCGAGCTGGAAGAGGCCGCACTGCGCGATCCGGATGTCCTCGCGCTTGCCGACAGGGTCGACTATGAGGCCGATCCGAATTCCGAATTCCCGAAGTCCTATTCGGGCGAGGTGGTCGTGCGGCTCAAGGATGGACGCGAGCTCTCGCATCGGGAGCAGATCAACCGCGGCGCCGCCGATCGCCCGCTGTCGAACGAGGAAATCATCGTGAAGTTCATGGACAACGCGCGACTCGCCGTTTCGCCATCGCGCGCCGCGGAGATGCGCGACGCGATCCTGGCAGTGGATGAGGCCGGAAGCGCGCGCGAATTCGCCTCGGCGCTGGGCGCCTGAAGCCGGACGAGCCGGAGCCAAAGGAGCCGATTTTGCCTTTTATCGATCTCCCTCTTGGTGCAGTTGCTTGCAACTGCACCAAGAGGGGAGACGAATCTAGAGACTCAATCTTCGCACCAATAGACTTGTAAATGACTAAGACCCGAGCATCAATCAAGGAAGCCATTCGATGAGTGAACCAGCCTCAGCGCAGTTCGACCGGGAGAAGGAGCAGATGGTGCTCGAAGCGGTCGAGCGTTTCCTCGAGCGTGAAGTGCGCCCGGTCGCGCACCAGCTCGAGCACGATGACATCTGGCCCGCGGAAATCGTCGAGCGAATGAAGGAAATGGGGCTGTTCGGCTGCATCATCCGCGAGGAGTACGGAGGCCTGGGCCTGTCGGCAAGCACCTATGCGAAGATCGTCGAGCGCATATCCCGGGTCTGGATGTCGGTCTCGGGGATCATCAATTCGCATCTCATCATGGCTGCCTGTGTGCAGCGTGACGGCACCGAGGAGCAGCGACGCCGTTACTTGCCGCGTTTTGCCAGCGGCGAGCTGCGCGGGGGGCTTGCGCTCACCGAGCCCGACTGCGGCACCGACCTGCAGGCGGTGAGACCCGTCGCGCGCCGCGACGGCGATTTCTACGTCGTGAACGGGACCAAGACCTGGATTTCCAACGGCATTCACGGCTCGGCATTCGCGGTGCTGGTGAAGACGAATCCGAAGGCCGAGCCGCGCCACAGGGGCATGAGCTTGTTCATATGCGAGAAGGGCCCGGGATTTGCGCCGTCGCGCAAGCTGGAAAAACTGGGCTACAAGGGGATCGACAGCGCGGAGCTGGTGTTCGACGACTTTCGCGTCCCGGCCGCAAACCTGGTGGGTGGCGTGGAGGGGCAGGGGTTCAAGCACGTCATGAACGGGCTGGAGATCGGCCGCATCAACGTCGCGGCCCGAGGCGTCGGCATTGCCCGCGCCTGCCTCGAGGAATCGGTCGCCTATGCGCAGGTGCGCAAGACTTTCGGCAAGCCGATCTGCGAGCATCAGGCGATCCAGATCAAACTGGCGGATATGGCGACGCGCCTGGAAGCCGCCCGGCACCTGACCGAGGCGGCGGCCACCGCCTACGATCAGGGCAGGCGCTGCGACATGGAGGCCGGAATGGCCAAACTCTTCGCCACCGAGGCCGCATCCGAAAATTCGCTGGAGGCGATGCGCATCCACGGGGCGTACGGTTACTCGACGGAGTTCAACATCGAGCGCTACTATCGCGACGCGCCGCTGCTGTGCATCGGCGAGGGGACCAACGAGTTGCAGCGCATCATCATTGCGCGCCAGCTCGTGGCGCGCAACCCGGTCTGAGGCGCGCGGTGCTGCCGCTTGCAGGTGTACGGGTTCTCGCCGTCGAGCAGTACGGCGCGGGCCCCTGGGGCACGCTCTACTTGGCTGATCTGGGTGCCGAGGTCGTCAAGATCGAGAACCTGACCGAGGGCGGGGACTTCGGCCGCGAAGTCGGACCGCATTTCTTCGGCCCCGGAGACAGTCAGTTCTTCCAGACTTTCAACCGTAACAAGCGCTCGATCGGACTGGACCTGAAAAAACCCGAGGGCAAACGCGTGTTCCTCGACCTCGTTCGCACCGCCGATGGAGTGCTCGACAACTTGCGGGGAGACCTGGCTGCGAAGCTTGGAATCGATTACGCGGCGCTCAAGGACTCCAACCCGCGCATCGTCTGCGCCCACCTCTCGGCCTATGGGCGCGAGGGCTCCAGGGCGAACTGGCCTGGATACGATTACCTGATGCAAGCCGAGGCCGGTTTCCTTTCGGTCACCGGGGAACCCGACGGGCCGCCGGCGCGCTTTGGCCTTTCGATGGTGGACCTTGTCACCGGATTGACCGCAGCGCTGGCGTTGCTATCCGGAATCCTTGGCGCCCGCGCGACCCGCACCGGCGGCGACCTGGACGTGAGCCTATTCGACACGGCGCTGCACAACCTGAATTATCTCGGCACCTGGTACCTCAATGCGGGCGCGCTCACCGGTCGCGAACCTCGCGGCAGCCATCCGTCGCTCACGCCAAGCCAACTCTACCGGACGCGGGACGGCTGGATATTCGTCATGTGCAACAAGGACAAGTTCTGGCCGCTCCTGGCGAGGCTACTCGACAAGCCGCAATGGGCCGAAGATCCGGAGTTCGCCACTTACGCCGCGCGGCTGCGCAACCGCGCCCGGCTGACGCGGTTGCTCGATGAGGTTCTCATGGCACGTACGACCGCTGACTGGCTCGAGCGCTTGTCGGGCAAGGTGCCGGTGGCTCCGGTGCATGACATCGAACAGGCGTTGAGCCACCCTTTTGTCGCCGAACGGGGCGGCGTGCGCGAATACCGATATCCCGACGGCCGGGAAGCTCGGATGATCGCCGGGCCGATCCGCGTCTCCGGCGAAGCCCCGCCCCAGCGTGCCGCGCCTGCGCTCGGGGCCGACACCGACGCGCTCCTTGCCGACCTGGGGTATGACGCGGCGCAGGTCGGTGCCCTCAGGCGCAACGGAGTGGTGCTTTGAGATGCGTTCGATTCGCAGGGATCGAACCCGGCGTGCGGCGCTTGGCGAGTGCGCTTTCCAAGGCGGGAATTGCAGCTACAATGGTCCAGCCATCGGTTTGGGCTAACGTTACAGGACGGCAACAGACCGTCCCGCGATCAGCAGCACGCGGCGTCGCAAGACACCGGGGCATGCAGACTATGTGCTGATGATTCACCGATTTGTGTTTCGTGGTTGAGTTGCATCTCTAAAATGGAGGAGGAGGCAATGAGATCGAGCAAGTGTCGTTTGTCAAAAGGGTTTACTGCCGCAACCCGCAGCATTGCAGCGGCACTCGCGGTCGGCGCATTCGCGCTGGGCGCATCGGTACCGGCGGAGGCCGCGCCGTCGGGCCCGCCGATCAGGATCGGCGGAACGCTGGCTCTCACCGGTCCGCTCGCTTCGACCGGGCTCGTTCACAAGATCGCGGGAGAGATATTCGTCGAACAGATCAACAAGGCAAATGGATTGCTCGGCCGCCCGGTTGAATGGGTGCTGCTCGACGATCAGTCCAAACCCGATCTGACCCGTACCCTCTATGACAGGCTGATCACCGCCGACAAGGTCGACCTAGTCATCGGACCGTATGCGACCGGGTCGATCCTGTCGGCCATGGGGGTCGCCGAGCGCCACGGCAAGGTGCTCGTCCACGACACCTTCGGCATACCGAAGCTGGCCAAGTACGGCCAGCAGTTTCCGATCAATCAGTTCGGTTACAACGCGGAAGAAACTTTTCCAACTAAGGTTCTCGAGGGACTTGCGGCAAGCGGCGCCCCGATCAAGACGATCGCCATCGTCACCAGCAAGTTTCCATCGGTCCACTTCATGTCCGTCGGCGCGCGCGAGGTGGCGAAGAAGCGAGGTCTGAAAGAACTGTTGTATCTCGAGTTCGAGTTCGGCAACCGCGATTTCGGCGCGATCGCTGCCCGTGTGCGCGATGCCAATCCCGACTTACTGTGGATGGGCAGCATCGGTATGGAAAGCAACATGCTGCTCGAGGCGCTCAAGAAGCTGAATTACACGCCGAAGAACCACTTCCACCTCTACCCGGCACCGGCGCCGCTTGCGCTTTCGCCCGAGGGACAGCGCGCCCTGTCGATGACCCTGTTCGAGCCGCATCCGCCGTTCACCGGCTATCAGGGCGCCGCGGAATTCACAAAGCTCTACCGGGAACGCGCGGAAAAGGCGAAGCTCCCTTATCCTGATCCCGATATGCAGGCGGCATTCAGCTACGCGCAGTGGCAAGTCCTGTACGCCGGCGTCACTGCCGCCAAGAGCCTGAACGACAAAGCCATCGCCCAATGGCTGCGCGCCAACCGCGTCGACACGGTGATGGGACCGATGCGCTTCAACGGCCCGAGCAACTACGGCGACGACATGGCCAAGGTAAAGCAGGTTCAGGGCGGCAAGTGGGTCACGGTCTGGCCGAAGGAATTCGCAGCGCCCGGCGTTAAGCTCCTGATGCCCTGACGCGGGACATTACACATGCCGAGCGCAACGCTGCTCGGGCAGTCGCTGCTGTCCGGTATTTTCATCGGCGGACTGTACGCGCTGCTTGGGCTCGGACTGAGCCTGTCCTGGGGCTACCTGAAGCTGATCAACCTGGCGCACTTCGCGCTGGCGTTTCTGGGCGCCTATCTCACCTATCAGCTCGCAGGCGTCGCCGGGATGCCGATCGTGGCCGCGGTGCTGATTGTCGTGCCGGCATTCTTTGTCCTCGGCGTGGCGATGCAGATGCTGTTTGCCCGCTTCGCCGTGGGCGAATTCGCGTCGCTGCTGGTGACCTTCGGGATCACGATCATCGTCGAGAGTGCGATCCAGTGGTTCTGGACCGCAGACCTGCGCAAATTCCAGTTCGAATTCGGCACCCACTCGCTGCAGCTCGGTTCGCTCTTCATCCCGGTGATCGAAGCGCTCATGTTCCTGGTCGCCGCGGCACTGTCGTTCGCGACCTGGGCCTTCCTGCGCTTCACCCCCGTAGGCAAGGCCTTGCGCGCGAGTGCCGAGAACCCGGATATCGCAGCGGCCTTTGGCGTGGACCATCGCCGCCTGGCGCTGATGCTCTCGGGCGCGGCTGCGGCTTTTGCCGGCATAGCCGGCGCATTCATTGCGATGTCCTACACGCTGTCGCCTTCGCAGATGTTCGCGTGGATGGGCGTCGTGTTCGCCGTGGTCATCCTCGGCGGACTGGGCAATCCGCTCGGTGTCCTTGCGGCGGGGCTGGTGATCGGCATCAGCGAGTCCCTAACCATGGCGGTCACGGCGCCGACCTGGGCGCCGCTGGTGTCCTTCACCCTCCTGATCCTGGTGCTGGTGTTCAGGCCGGACCGCATCTGATGAACGCGCGTGGTGCAGCGGCTTTCGTGATCGTGGCTGCGGGCTTTGCCGCCCTGCCGGCCCTCGGGGCGCCGGCCTATTTCGAGTCCTTTCTCTACCTCGTGTTCTTCTGGATAGCGCTGGCGACCTCCTGGAATGTGTTGAGCGGATTTTCCGGCTATTTTTCGTTTGGGCATGCCGCGTTCTACGGCACCGGCATGTACGCGACCGCGGTGCTCGCCACGCGCTACGGCATGCCGTTTGTCTGGACGCTTTTCGTTGCCGGACTGATTGCCGCGCTGCTGGGCGCGGCAATCGGCGCCGTGGTCTTTCGCCTGCGCCGGCTTCGCGGCGAGCTCTTTGCACTCCTGACGCTTGCGGTTACTTTCGTCGTTGCCACCGTCGTGCTCAATACCTCCATCGACGGCGGTCCCGGTGTGTTCATGAGCGGCGTGTCGGCGCCGAAGTTATACCCGAATGCGGGATCGACGATCTACGTCTTCGGTGTCGGCATCGCGTTCGCCTCGCTCCTCACCGCCTGGGCCGTTCAGTATTCCAGACTGGGGCGTGGCCTGTTCGCCATCCATGACGACGAGGACGTCGCCGAAGTCTTGGGGGTGCCGACCTTCCGCTTCAAGCTCGCGGCCCTGGCTTTGTCCTGCTTTCTGGCCGGTGTTGCCGGCGGAATTCACGCCCTTTTCGTTACCTATGTGACGGTCGCCGAAACCTTCTCGATCAACGTGGCGCTGTTCGTGATCCTGATGAGCGTGCTGGGCGGCGCCCGGCACTGGCTGGGGCCGGCGATCGGCGCGACTTTCGTCACGGCTCTCTCGTATGCGTTCGTGAGCAGCGAGTCGGCTGTTGCCAGCCGCGCGGCAGTCGGACTGATCATGATACTGGTGATCCTGTTCTTGCCGCGCGGCGTGATGGGATTCGCCGCCACGCGCTGGCGCCTGTTCCGGCCGCGGCCCCCGCAGGCGCACGATGGCGGCGCGCCTGCGCGGAAGCAGGCCGCCCCGCGTCCGGCGGCCCGCGGCGTGCTCCTCGCCTGCGACAACGTGCGCCTCGGTTTCCGCGGGGTCCAGGCGCTCGACGGTGTGAGCCTCGAGGTGCGCGAGGGGGAGATCCTGGGTCTGGTCGGACCGAACGGCTCGGGCAAGTCCACCTTGGTGAATGCGATCAGCGGCTATTACCGGCCCGACTCCGGGCGCATCCTCTTCGCCGGCGAAGACCTGGTCAAGCGCGACGCGCACCGCATCGCGCAGCTCGGCGTCGCGCGCACCTACCAGATACCCCGTCCTTTCCCGAATCTTTCCATCCTCGAGAATGTGGCGCTCGCCGCCACGTTTGGCTCCGCGGCGCTCGAACCCAAGGCGGCCTACCGCGAGGCGGGCCACTGGCTGGAGTTCGTGGGACTGGCCGAGCGCTCGGCAGCACCGCCCTCGGCGCTGAACTTGCATCAACGCAAGTTTCTCGAGCTTGCACGAGCCCTCGCCAGCCGGCCGCGGCTGGTCCTGCTCGACGAGGTCCTATCGGGACTGACCGCCACCGAAATCACCAGCGCGCTCGCTCTGGTGCGCCAGATCCGCCAGAGCGGCACGACCATCGTCTTCATCGAGCACAACATGCGCGCGGTCCTGGAACTCGTCGATCGCCTGGTCGTTCTCAATTACGGCAAGGTGATCGCACAAGGAAATCCGCAGGAGGCGATGCGACAGCACGACGTGGTGACCGCCTATCTCGGGGCCGCGTATGCTTGAAGCCCGGGGACTGAATGTCGCTTACGGCGACGCGCCGGCGTTGTGGGACGTTTCCATCGGCGTCGGCAAGGGCGAGCTCGTCTCCGTAGTCGGTCCCAACGGTGCCGGAAAGACGACCCTGGTCAACGCCATCGCGCGCCTGATGCCGATTCGCGGCGGCAGCCTCTGGCTCGACGGAACCGAGGTCACGCATACCCTTGCGAGACACATGTGCGGGCACGGTGTTGCGATCATCCCGGAGGGGCGCAAGCTGTTCGCGGGCATGAGCGTCGAGGAGAATCTGGAGATGGGCTGCTACCGCGCCGGGGCACGCCGCTTCCGCGAAGAGACGCTCGAGCGCGTGTACGGGCTTTTCCCGATGCTGCGCGAGCGGCGCATGCAGGCCGCGGGCACCCTCTCCGGCGGACAGCAGCAGATGGCTGCGATCGGCCGGGCGCTGATGGCCAGGCCGCGCCTGCTGCTGATCGACGAGCCGTCCCTCGGTCTCGCGCCCAAGATCGTCGAGCACGTGTTCGATGTCATCCGCGCCATTCACGCCGAAGGGGTGTCGGTGCTGCTGATAGAGCAGAACGCCGCCAGCGCGCTGGCGCTCGCCCAGCGCGCGTACGTTATGGAGAACGGGCGAATCGTCTCCGAAGGCAAGCCGGCGGACCTGCTGGCGCAGCCGCATATTCGGGAAGCCTACCTGGGTCTGGAGCAGGGGTGATCGCATGTCGGGAAAAGGAAGCATGAAACCAAGTGGCGCGCATTTGAACTGCGGGTGTGGTTTTGATTTTCTTCGTGCCCAACACGTCGAGGGGGGAACGGTCGGTGCCCACCGGCGCGAGCGGATCAGGTCCACGCTTTCCGCCAGTGCGGGATTCGCCACGCCTTCGGCGCTCGAGGGCGATGCGCAGCCGGCACCCGGATCGAGCGGCCCCGCCGACACCGTGCTCATCAACGGCCGCATCGCGACGCTGAACCCTCGCCGGCCGTTCGTATCCGCACTGGCGATCAGGGGGGAGAAAATCATCGCCGGCGGCAGCGACGCGGAAATTGCCTCATTTCACGGTGCGAACACGCGCGCCATCGATCTTGGCGGCCGCACCGTGGTCCCGGGACTCAACGATGCGCATTCACATTTCATCCGCGGCGGGCTCACCTATTCCAACGAAGTGCGCTGGGACGGCGTGCCCTCGCTTGCCGACGCCTTGCGCATGGTGCGCGAGCAGGCGCGGCGCACGCCGGCACCGCACTGGGTTCAGGTCATCGGCGGCTGGAGCTATTCGCAGTTCGCCGAGAAGCGCTTTCCGACGCTGGAGGAGATCAACGCGGCCACCGGTGACGTGCCGGCGATGATCATGCATCTGTATGACCGCGCCTGGCTCAACCGAGCAGCCATGCGCGTGCTCGGCTGGAACAAGGACACGCCGAATCCGTTCGCCGGAACGATCGAGCGAGACCGCAAGGGCGATCCCACCGGGCTGCTGATGGCAACCACGAGCCTCGCGGCCCTAGTGGGCGTGTGGCTCCAGGTTCCGCGACTGCCGCCGGAGGACCAGATCCTGTCAACGCGGCATTTCATGCGCGAGTGCAATCGACTCGGCATGACCAGCGTGATCGACGCAGGCGGCGGCGGACAGAACTATCCGGAGAACTATCAGAGCGTGGCGGAACTCTCCCGCCGCAATCAACTCACGATGCGCGTGGCTTACACGCTGTTCGCGCAGTCTCCCGGCAAGGAAATCGAGGACTATCGGCGCTGGGCCGGGGAAGTGAAACTCAACCAGGGCGACGATTGGTTTCGCATGATCGGCGCGGGCGAGTATCTCGTGTGGCAAGCGACCGATGTGACCAATTTCGCCAAGGACTTCGCCGGCCAGCCGGCGGGCATGGAAAAGCTGCTCACCGAGGTGGTGAAGTACGTGGCCGAGTTGCGCTGGCCGTTTCACCTGCACGCCTCGTATGACTCGTCGTGCCAGCGCATCCTCGGCGTGCTCGAGAAGGTGCATCGCGAAATTCCGATCGACAAGCTGCGCTGGAGCCTCGAACACTGCGAAGGCATTTCCGCCGCGAGCCTGGACCGCGTCGCGGCGATGGGCGGTTCGATCGGCATTCAGAACCGGCTCTCTCTCGACGGCGAACAGTACCTCGCGCGCCAGGGCGCAACAGCGGCTTCCGATGCCCCCCCGATCGGACGAATGCGGAGCATGGCTATCCCGTTTGCCTGCGGGACCGACGGCAATCGTGCCACCAGCCACAATCCATGGATCGCCATGCACTGGATGCTCACCGGCGAGACGGTAGGCGGTCTGAGGCTGAACGGCGACCGGAACCTGGTCGATCGCACCGAGGCGCTGCGGCGGTTCACCCATGCGGGCGCGTGGATGAGCTACGAGGAGAACTCCAAGGGCACGTTGGAGCCCGGGCGGGTCGCGGATCTGGCGGTCCTCTCGGCGGATTACTTCAACATCGCAGACGAGGCGGTGAAATCGCTCGAGTCGATGCTCACCATGGTGGGCGGCAAGATCGTATACGCAGCCGGACCATTTTCACGCTTGTCGCCGCCGCCCCTGCCGGTAACCGCCGATTGGCTGCCGACCAATTTCTACGCCGGCTACCATAGACAAAGTTCGGTGGCTCAGCGGATGTCCGTGCAGCAGCGCCAGCCCTTGGTCCCAGGTTGGCCGGGACTGGAGTGTTCTTGTGCTTTCGGCTGCGCGATCGCGTGTTTAGCCCACGGCGCCGCGCGCGAAAACCGGCTCTCGCGCTTGTGAGCTTCGGTCATGACCCCACACAGCGTGTGGATTTCATGCTGAAATCTTTCGGGCATTTTTGTCCTATGTTAGACTCGCTTCGAGTGTCGGATTAGCAGCAAGTAGCAGCCACGATGGGCGGTACGCGATGCGCAACCGCACCTGTCCCCGGTGGCCCGTTTGCCTCGCTACTGCGCTCCAAATTCTGTGCCGACGTATCCCTAAAAGCGATGAATAAGAGAGGTATCAACCTTGTCAACTATTGACCCGATTACGCTGTCGACCGTTTGGTACGGGTTCCAGTCCCTGTGCCGCGAGATGCGCAGCGTAGTGACCCGGACCGCCCAAAGTTACCTGATCTCGACACTGAGGGACCTGTCGGTGGGGGTGTGGCTGGCAGACGGCTCCACGGTGGCCGTCCCGGAAGGTTTGCCCAGCCAATTTCTCGGAACCTCCTTTGCGATCACCGACATCAGCAAGATGTACAAGGATGATCTTCACCCGGGAGATGTGATCCTCACCAACGACCCGTTCCACGGCGGCCACAACAGCCACCTTCCCGACTGGGGCTATATCCGGCCGATCTTCTATGAAGGCGAGCTCGTGTTCTTCACCCTGGTGCGCGGGCACATGATGGATACAGGAGGCTCCTTTCCGGGCGGATACTTCGCCAATGCCTACGACATCATCGCCGAAGGCCTGAACATCCCGCCGCTCAAAGTGGTCAAGCGCGGGGTGGTGGATGCCGACCTCAACAAGCTGATCTTCAACAACGTGCGCTGGCCGGTGGAAGTGAAGATCGACACCGACGCCATGATCGCCACGGGCAAGTTCGCCGAGAACCGCATCGTCGACCTGCTGCGCCGCTACGGCAAAGACACGGTGCTCGGTGCGATCCGCCAGATGATGGACCGCACCGAGCGCGCGGTGCGCACGGAGATCGCGGCGATGCCCGACGGTAAGTACTCCGGAGAGTCCTCGACCGACGACGACGGCACGATCCTCGACGAAACGGTGACGGTGCGGGTGGATGTGATCATCAAGGGCGATGAAATCACGCTGGATTTTTCGCGCAGCGATGCGCAGCGCCCCGGATTCATCAACTGTGTCTACGCGAGCACTTATGCGAGAGCCGCAGCGGCGGTCATCATCTATATGGATCCGGCGCTCGCCGATTTCCACAACGAGGGGTCGTTGCGGCCGATCAAGGTGATCGCACCGCTCGGGAACGTCACCAACTGCAAGTATCCGGCGACCGTGGGCGCTTGTCCGATCAGCATCGGCGGCCAGATACTGGAGTCGGTGGTCGAAGCCCTGAGCAAGGCCAAGCCCGACCGCTCGATCGCCAGCTGGGGCAAGCACCGGGGCGATTACACCTTCGCCACCGACCCGCGAACCGGGGAGAAATATGTGCGCACCACTTTCGACTACGACGGCAGCGCCGGCGCGGTGTGGGGTCAC
>JACQTO010000118.1 GCA_016210745.1 Betaproteobacteria bacterium | reverse complement strand
TACCTGACCTACACCGGGTTGGCCAATCCGATCTCGATGGGCACGATGGCGGTGATCGGCATTGCTTCGGCGCTGGGGGACTTCTTCATGAAATTCTCCACCGTGCGCGCCGGCGTGCACCTGCCGGTCTGGACCCGACTCTCGCTGCGGGCGTAGGGTTCCGGAAGAGATAGCCGGAACCCCGGCTATCTCTAGAAATTTCATCTCTCGCTTCCAAGACGCTCACGAACGAAGAGCGCTGCGAGTTGTTTCCGTGCTGATCGTTTCGCCGCTCTATTCCGCCGATGTTAGTCCAAGTATCGTTGGAGGACAGTGAGCGGTGCGGCATTACTGGGCCCGCAATGAGTCCGGCAAAATAATTTCGTACAGGCCGATCACGGCCGAATTTTCAACGGAGGAGGGACTCACCATGATTTCATTTCGATATATCTTTGGCGCAACAATCCTGGCGTGCGCCGCGGCAACGGCACACGCCCAGGTGCTGGCGATCGCGACCAATCCGCAGGGCACGCTTTATTATTCGGTCGGGGCCGCAATCGCCTCGGTAATGCAGCAGAAGGCCGGTCTCACCGCGCGGGTGCAGGCGACTTCAGGGACTTCGGCGTATGTGCCCCTGCTCAACCGCGGGGAAGTCGAATTCGGTCCCATGAATGGGATCGATGTGCTGAACGCCTACGACGGCGTGGTGAATTTCAAAGACCGGAAGAATCCCGATCTGCGCCTCGTGGGGGTGCTGTTCCCCTTGCCGGTCGCTATGGCGGTGCCCAACGATTCACCGGCCAAGTCGATCAAGGACCTCAAAGGGATGCGCATGCCCAGCCAGTTTACGGCGCAGACGACGGTCCAGTTCATCCAGGACGCACTGCTTGCCTCGGCCGGCCTTTCCATCGCGGATATGAAGCCGTTTCCCGTTACGAATTACATCAAGGGAATGCAGGCGCTCGGCGAAGGCAAGGTGGAGTCGGCGATGTTTGGCGTCGGTACCGGAGCCTCGCAGGAGGTCAACGTCGCGCTCTCGTCGCGGGGCGGCCTGCGCTATTTGCCGGTGAGCGACACGCCCGAGGCGCTCGCGGCAATGCGCAAGGTGTTCGCAGGCGCCTATACCAAGGTTTTTGACCCCGCGCCGGGGTCTCCCGGGGTCCTCGTGCCCACGCGCATCATGCTCTACAGCGTCTTTCTCGTGACCAACAAGCATGTTTCTGCCGACGTGGCGTACAAGACGACCAAGGCGATCTACGAGAACAAACCGATGCTGGAAGCCGCCTCGGCGACCCTGAAGAGTTTCGACCCCAGCGTGATGGTCGAGGAAAATGCCGTCCCCTACCATCCCGGAGCGGAGCGGTTCTTTAAGGAAATCGGGGCCTGGCCTCCCAAGAAGCGGTAAGCTAAGCGTCCGCCGTAGCCTCGGCGGACACCGGCTAGACCGAAGCGCTGATCGCATCGCTCCGGTCTGGCCGCCAGGGAGAAGGCAACGTGGCCGAGCAGCATTCCGATACCGGAAGCTTTGGGCATAGCGACGCGCTCGACGCTCTCAATCGCAGTACGTCGCTCGACCAGAAGCTCGCCTCCATCCACGAAGCCCTGTACGTCCGGGCCGATTTCGTGGACCGGATCGCGGTCGTTGCGTACGATGCGGCCACCGACCTCCTGAAGACCTTCCTCGCCAGCGCGCCGGGGCGCAACGACCTGGTGCGCTACGAGGCGCGGCTTTCGGAGTCGCCATCGCTTGCGGAAATCCTGCGCGAGGGCCGGCCCCGCGTCATCAACGATCTTGCGCTCTTTCGCCGGGGGCGCCACGTGCACACCCAGATCATCGCCGAGGAGGGATACCGCTCGAGCTACACCGTGCCGATGAATCTCGACGGATCTTTCTGGGGATTCATTTTCTTCAACTCGCGCAAGCCCGGCGTTTTTGCCGAGGAGGCGCTGTGCACGCTCGACGTCTATGCGCACCTGATCTCGGCGATCGTCACCGCGGAAATGCTGGCCGTGCGCATACTCGCCGCGGCGGTCAAGACCGCCCACGACATGGTCCACTACCGCGACCCGGAGACCGGCGCGCACATCGACCGCATGTCCCGCTACGCGCGGCTGATCGCGCAACATCTCGCGGCAACCGGCGCCGCCTCGCTCGACGACGCAGCCATCGAGCGCATTTTCGAGTTCGCGCCGCTGCACGACATCGGCAAGCTCGCGCTGCCCGATCGCATCCTGCTCAAGCCCGGATGGCTTTCCAAGGAAGAGCGCGAGGAAATGCACCAGCACACGGTGCGCGGCCTGGAGATGGTCAACGCCATCGCCCACAATTTCGGCCTGGAACACCTGGACGGCCTCGACCTTCTGCGCCACATCGCCGAATCGCATCACGAAACCATGGACGGGAAAGGCTATCCGCATGGATTGCGCGACAGGGAGATTCCTCTCGAGGCGCGCATCGTCGCCGTCGCCGACGTCTTCGACGCGCTCACCAGCCCGCGCCCGTACAAACCCTCGTGGACCAATGAACAGGCTTTTGCCTGGCTGCGCAGGCTCGCGCGATGCAAGTTCGACGAGGACTGCGTCGATGCCCTGATCTTCAACAAGAGCAAGGTGAGGGAGATCCAAGAGCAGTTCCGGGAATCCGACCCGAACGGCGCTCGCGCATAGGGGAGGGCGCGGCGCGCCGGAGAAGCGGTCAACCATCTCCGCGCGACGCGGAGTGGCGAATTTCGAGTCTCGCCGTTTGCTCCCTTCGGAGCCCCTTTTTGCTTTCGGCAGATTTTTCAGCCGGTTGTCGCGACTTCTCCAACTAAAACATTCGGAGCTTCGATTCGGAGAGAACCTGCGTGAATTGACAGGATATTTTTTTCGCTCCGATTGGCGGAAATTACGCCATTGCCTTCGTGCCGGAGGCGCCGTGGTTCTCCGCTCTAATTTCGCGCTTTGTCTCCCGGGCCTTGCTTCCGTAGGCCTCGGCAGCGGTTCGCGCATGCTCGTGGGCGCGCTTCGATGGTCGGTCTCGTAGTCATCGTCGCTTTCTGTCTCTACACCGCATTCGCGGTGTTTGTCGCCAAGCGCGTCGGCCGGCTCGCCAAATCGCGGGTGGGCCAAAACGCTCTGATCGCAGCGGTTCTCGCAGTCCTCTATCTCGCGCCGGTAGCCGATGGCATCTACGGCTATTTCGTTTTGCAGCACCTCTGCGCAACCGAAGCGAAGACGGAGGTGCTGAAGCCGATAAAGATTCCGCCTGAGTACTTCAAGCCGAACGGATCGCCAAAATTTTTGACGGGAGAATTTAGGAACGTTGATTGGCGATACCTTAAAGGATTACTGCAAATTCGATATGACGAAACGAAGAATTATGGAGTCAAGAATCTGACTCGTATCACGAGTACGTTGGCAAGTGCGGGGGCAGATGAAGTCTTTGCTCGAAGAGTTAGTTTCTACTTCCAAGGCGGTTGGCTTCGATATAACGGCGATGGAATTGGAGCGGACAGATGCATTCCCCGCCCGTCGTTCGACCAGCTTGTACCGCACACAGTTATGAGCCCATGACGAGTTAACAATCGACTGGGTGACCCTACGTTGAACTCAACACTACGTGATTTCTGGCTAGGTGCGCTATTAGCGGACGCATCCTATGTATCACGGCTATCCAGAGGGCTCGATCAGAACGCGATTGCTGCAGAGCTCCAGGGTCGTTTCCCGATTGTATTAACAACCTATTTAACTGAGCAGGGGGCAGACTCCCTTTCAGTCCTCGATCAGTATTCTGCCGGTTTCACCAACGGCTTCTCCGCAACCGTTTTCCGCCTCGGCGGCGTCCCGTATTTCGCGATTCGCGGTTCGAGCGATCTTGCCGACTTCGCATTTGCCGACGTGCTCGGTATCACCGCGCAGGGCGCCGCCCGCGCTCAGGCAGTGGAGATGTACCGCTACTGGCGGCGGTTGACGACGCCGCTGGGTGAGCAGGTCAATTACTCGCAAGCTGAACTGAAATATCTGGCAGGCGTTCTCCTGCCTTCACTGAACCCATTGACAGTCTTCGGCGGCGCCTCCTCCTTAATTGCCGCCGCGGTGGCCGACCGCGGCCTGGGCGTGCTTCCCCCCGACGCTCAGGTCGTCGTCACCGGCCATTCGCTTGGAGGCCACCTCGCGCAGCTCTTCTACGAGATGTTTCCGCAGTCGGTGGAGCACGTATACACCTACAACGCTGCAGGCTTTGGAGGGGCTGCCTTCGAGCTGGCAGAAAGGTTGCTGCGACTCATCGGGCGCACGGCCGACGTGCCTGTTTCCGGCATCACCAACATCGTTGCCGAGCATGGTTTCAGCCTCACCGCAGGATTTGGCAGGTTTCTTGGCGAAACGAAGCAGGTGTTCAATGAAAAGAGTCTCCTGCCCTGGGAAAACCATTTCATCGACAAGCTGACCGATTCCCTCGCGCTCTATGATGTTCTCGCGAAAATCGATCCGCAGGTTTCGCTCGCTTCGATTACGTCGATTCTGGATGCCGGCTCGAATGTCGCCGCGCTGTCGCTGCGCTCGGTGCTCGGCAAGCTGGTCGACGTGTTCCGTCTCCAAGGCACGGGCTTCGATCTATCCAGCCCAGGTACCGACCGGCAATCGTACTTCGCCAGTCTCCTGTCGCTCGGCGCGCTGCTCGATCTCCCATCTTCATCCGCCTCGCTCACCATCCGCTCGCTTGCCGACCTGGATGCGCAAACCTTGCTCGGTCTGGCGCGTGCGCCTGAGGCGGGCATCGCCTATCGCTACGCGCTCTCCGAGCTGAATCCGTTCGCGCTGCTCGGGGCTGACTATTCCGCTTTCGATCGCATCGAAGAACTGAGGCTCTACGATTCGGTTTCGGACTCCGGCGCGATGACGGACAGGTGGCTCACTGATCGCGCCGGCTATCTCGCGGCAGTCAACTTCCGCAATAGCCGCGATCTGTCCGATAGCATCGTGCAAGCCCGCGGTCCAATCGACTACGCGATGATCGACGCCGACGGCAATCAGGTCCCGCTGCATATCGCGGGCGCCGCGGGCTCGGAGGCCGCGACAAAGATTGTGTTCGGCAGCGGAGCGAACGATCTGGTTCAGGGCAATACCGGTGGCGACCACCTCTATGGCGCCGACGGCGGCGATACCCTGGAGGGCCGCGAGGGCAACGACTACCTTGAAGGAGGTCCTGGTGCCGATCAGCTCGCCGGAGGCCCGGGCAACGACACGCTCGCGGGCGGCGAGTCCAACGACGTACTGACCGGCGGGCCGGGGAACGACGCTCTGGAAGGCGGGTCGGGCAGCGACGTCTATCGTTACTCCGCGGGCGATGGCGACGACACCATCCGCGACAGCGACGGTCTAGGCGCGATCGTCTACGACGGCGTGACGCTGACCGGCGGTGAACGCGGCGCCGGCGGCCTGTACTGGGACGCGACACATACGATTCGTTACGCATTCGCTGGAGACCCGGCGCAGCGCGGCACACTCCAGATCAATGACAGCATCGCGATCCGCGATTTCGAGAATGGCGATTTGGGGATCACGCTGGCCACGGTCGAGGCACCTCCGGCACCCGATGTCCCGACCGATCTGCGTTATCTCGAAGGCCCGGCGCTGAGGGCGGAGGACGGCAGCTTTTCCGAGGTCGACGCGTACGGCTCCGCGCTTAATGATCTGTACGTGGGAACCGCAGATTATCGGTCTCAGTTTTACGGCAAGGCCGGGGACGACGTCATCGTCTCCAGCGCCAACGACAGCGATGAGCCCGCCTACCTGACCGGGGGATCGGGCGACGACCGCATCACCAATTCGGTGTCGGGGATCGATTTTTCCGCGCGGTCCGCATCCGATATCCCGGTGCTCGCCGGCGGGCCGGGGCGGGATTGGATCGAAGGGTCCTCCGATCCCGAAGCCCTTTTTGGCGATCTCCACCGAGTGTTCTCCTATCGGAGCAGCCGGATTACGCTCGACCTCGATGCTCTGCGCGTGAGCGGTACTTCCGAACCCGAACTGACCGGAACCTGGCTGGGGTTGTCTGGAATCATCGATGCCGAGTACGCCTACCAGAGCCTCGAGGAAGCGGTGGAACAGTACCTCGGGGTCACGAGTGGCAGCGACCTCAGCGACTACTACGATGATTACATCGATGCGGGCGCAGGCGCCGATTATCTGGTGGGCGGCGCGGGAGCGGATGTTCTCATCGGCGGCGAGGGTGACGACACGCTGGTCGCCGACGTTGTGGCTTACACGTATGTTCCCAATTACGTTGCCAGCTGGACTGGACTGACCGATCTCATGCCGCTCTTCGGCGCTCCAGGCGAGGATTATCTGGAGGGTGGTCCGGGGAACGACTATCTCGTGGGCCACGACGGCGACTATCTGGACGGAGGTCCCGGAGCCGATATTCTCATCGACCGCGGCCTCAGCGGAGCTTTCGGTCCGGTGGACGAAGCATCCGAGGAGGGCCCGACCGGTCAAATCGTGATGATCGGAGGCGAAGGCGACGACCAGATAGAAGCCGAGGCGCACAGCGTCTACGTCGACGGCGGCGAGGGATACGACACCATCGTCGTGCGTGCGAGCCCGGGTAGTTTTGCCCTCGTCATGGCAGGCGAGGGCGACGACGACATCCTCATCGAAAGCGAGGCCGCGGAGGTGGATGGCGGCCCCGGCAACGACGTTTATCGCATCTCGACCGCCAGCACTGTCACCATCAGCGACCAGGATGCGAACGCGGGAAACTTCGACCGCATCGAGATATCCGATGTCGATTGGCCGGGCGTGACCGGATTCTCGTCGCGAGCGATGCTGATCGGCCGCGATGGTCTCGATCTGGTTATCGAGGCCGATCCGGCGCAGATGTTCGATGAAGTGCTCGAATCGGGTCAGTCGCTCTTTTCGCTCACTATCAGCAACTGGTTTGCCGGCGACGAGTACAAGATCGAGCAGATCCAGTTCGGATCCGGGGAAATCGATTTCGAACTGGAAGAGATGGAGGCAGAAGAATTCGGTGTTGAGCAAAGTGATATTGCACAGAGCATTTTCGACCCGGCAGCGATCGAAGCGGAAATGGCCGCGCGCGCACTGGCCGCTGCTTCGGCGCCGCAGACGCTCCAGACCGGCACCGAGGGCGGCGCAATCGTCGGCGCGGGCGGCAATGACAGCCTGTCGGGCGCCGAAGGCGAAGACACTCTCGTCGGCGGCGCGGGCAACGACACCCTTTCCGGCGGACTCGGCAAAGACGTTCTCGAAGGCGGTACGGGCGATGACACCTACCGATTCGACGTCGGTGACGGTTGCGACACCATTGACGACACAGCTACACCCGAGGCGCCCAATTCGCTCGTGTTTGGGCCCGGGATCACGCCGGCATCGGTGACGCTGCAGCCCGGCTCCTTGCTCGTCGGGCCGCCGGAGAACGGCGACGAAATCGAATTCTCATCGTTCGATCCTGACGCCCCCGAAGGTGCCTATCCAATCGGGAATTTCGAATTCGACGATGGCACGGTGCTCACCTACACCGATCTGCTGGCACGAGGGTTCCACATCAACGGGTCGAGTGCGGACGATGTCGTCGGCGGGACCGCCCTTGCGGACCGAATCGACGGCGGCGCCGGGAACGATCTACTGCTCGGCGGTGACGGCAGCGACACCTATGTCTTCATGCCGGGGTGGGGCGACGATACGCTGATCGACTGGGGTGGCGATGGCGACACGCTGTCCTTCGGCAGCGGTATCTCGCCGGAGGATGTGCGCGTATCGAGCGCCGAGGGGCGGCTCGTGCTCGCGTTCGGTGACGACAGCGTGGCGATCGATTGGCTTCCCGAAGAAGGGCTGGCGGTAGAGCGCGTGCAGTTCGCGAATGGCGACGAATGGGATCAGGCGGCAATCGAGGGCCGTGCAGCGGAGGCCGCTCCGCAACCGGCAGCTAATGATCCGGACCCGGCTGATTCATCCTCCAATGATTCGAGCCCGGCCTCGCAGGAGGCGACTAGCCAAGACGCAGGACAGGCGGATGCCGCCGGCGGCACCCAAGCCGCAGACGGGGCGGATGCGCAAACGGATCAGAGTGGTGACGAAATGCCCGCGGTCACGGACGGAACAGACTCGGGCAGCACGCCGCCACAAGAAACTAGCGGCGCTTCGGAATCGGTTCCGCAGGATGCAAGCACCGAGGAAACGGATTCGCAAGCTGCAGTGCCGTCGAATGCCGATTCGCAGAATAGCGCGAACGACGCGTCGAGCGAATCGGTTCCGCAGGATGGAAGCACCGAAGAAACGGATTCGCAAGCTGCAGTGCCGTCGAGTGCCGATTCGCAGAATAGCGCGAACGACGGGTCGAGCGCGGCGGAGGAGAGCGGGGCAGTTACAGATGCACCATCGGACTCCACGCCCGGTGCTTCATCGGAGTCAGGTAACGCCGTTCAAAGCGAGGCGGACAATGCGCCAGAGAGCCCGAGCACACCGGTATCGGGCACAAATATTTCGGGAGAGTCCGCGGCCGATACCACGGTTCCAGAGGCTGAACAGCCGCTAGCGGGCGACGAACAAAGCGACGATGGCGCAACTCCGGTTTCGGGCGAAGCGCAGGCAAGCGACAGCGACGCGAACACAAGCGGCACGCAAACACAGCCGGGAGATACCGAAGCGGAGGAGAGCGACACGCAAGCGCCTGCCGGTGGAGAGAGTGGGACAGTTTCCGGCGTGCAAACCGGCACCATGCCCGATGCTTCATCGGACCCAGGAAATACAGCGCAAAGCGAAGCGAGCGATGTGCCAGAGAGCCCAGGCGCATCGGTATCGGGGGCTCCGGCTTCGGACGAGTTCGCGGCCGATACCGCGGTTCCAGGCGCTGATTTGAGGACCGAGCAGCGGGCGGCCGATGGACAAAGCGATGCGGGAACGGCCCCGATTGCGAGCGACGTGCAGCCTAGCGACAGTGAGGCGAGCGCAGGCGGCACGCCAGCGCAGACAAGCAACGGCGAGGGGCAACTCAGCGACACCCAAGCGCCTGCCGGCGAAAGCAACGCGCGCTCGGGTGACAGCGGCGAACCGGCCGCAAGCGATGGCACTGCGCAAGGCGGACCCGCGTCGGCCGCGAACGAAACTTCAGCGCCGGTTGCGCAGACTGCAGTCGGGAACGGCGACACCGATGCGGGGCCGTCGGGGGTAGACGATTCGGCGCAAGAAGCGAGCGCAGGCGCGGCAACGGACGCACAAGTGGAAGCAGGAGCGGAAGCGGCAGCGAACGGCGACGCCACGGGCGCCGTTTCGACCGATGAGGGGCAAGACCGGGGCGCTGATTCAGAAACGAATGCAGGCTTCGCCTCGGTCCCCGAAAACGCGCCGACCGCCGAAGGCTCGGCGGTGGCGGATGCCAGCGTCATTCACGATCCGAAAACTGCTGCCAATGCGGAGATCGTGGCTGCGGGGGATCCGGAAGAGCACAGCGGAGCGCTCCGGAACGTCCAAATTGCAGGCGGCGGGCATATTTTGCAGCCACCCCAGTATCGATCAAGCATCGATCACGATCCCGAGCAGAGCGAAGCGGCAAAGCGCGAATTGCAGCGGCAGATCGACGTGTTCTTCGCACACATCACGCCGGCGCCGCTGCCGACGCAGAGCTGGCTGGACGAATGGCTGCCTGCGGGAGCAAGACCGATATCCGGCGAACGAACGTCTACCGGCGAATCGAATGAGATGATGACAGACGCGTATTCATCCGAAGAGTCCGCAGAAGCCACCGGCGTACAGGAGGGCAGCGGGGATTCGGCGGACAGCGCCGTCAGCGCCGATTTGGCCGCGCGATACGCCGACCTGCACGCGTGGCTTGACGCCCATGGGGGCTTCGAAGGCGATGAATTCAGCGGGATTGCATGGGCACAGGGCCAGGGCGCATTCGCTTTGCGCGCTTCTGCTTGGCTGGGCGCGGATCAGCCGTTGGGAATGACTCTCCCTGGTGCAACTCCGGGAATGGCCGCTTCCTTGAACCCGAACTTCGCGGGGCTCGAAGGACTGCGCGAGGGGTTTTCCCTGTTGCGCGCCGGTTGACGAACCCTGCGGCGATTGGGACTTCGGGGATGTCGTTCGTCATCCCGGTGCCTTAAGGCATCCTTACAGGTTGCGTGAACACCCAGTCGTTGCTCTTCATCGGCGCGTGACAACCGAAACACTCCTGTACGAAGTTCGCATCCTTGCCGTACGGTTTCTGATCCCTGCCGACCCAGCGTGCGAAACCCCAGCCGCCGGTCGTCGAGAACTTCTTCGAATCCTTGATCATGAACTCGGCCTGGATGAAATCGCCCGGCACGGTCGCAGCCTTCCATACCTCGTGCGTCTTATCCTTCCATGCGACCTTAGCCATTATCGTACCTTCGGGCCAGGGATTGGTCTTGCCGTCCCGCGCTGCCTTGATTGCAACGTCGTTGCCCAAAATTGTCCGCAGCGTGTTGTTGTCTGTGCGGTGTGATACCGCGATCGTGCGCCAATCCTTATAGCCTGCCGGAATAGTAATTCCATTTGGCGCGGGCGCCACTGCGTCAGCTGAAACAGCAGCGCAGGAAATTCCCATCAGCGTGCTAATCGCCAGCAGTACTGCCGCAGTTTTCATGCGATTTCTCCCCCAATGGATGAGGCAGTTGAGTAATACCGAGGAGTAAACGCGCCTACCGGCGATCTATTCCATTCGGCACATCGCAATAAGGTCCGCAGCGTGTAAGGGCCTAAGAGACCCACCGCGTACCTAGCCCGGTAGCGGCCGCGGTGCCGCACGTCCCGCCGGCGCTTTCGGTGCCTCCAGCTTTACGATGACCACGGTGCAATTGTCGCCCTTCCCGGCAGCGCGCTCGCGTGCCAGATTGATGAGCTTTTCAGACGCCTGGCGCGCCGAATTGGCCGCAACCGTGCTGGCCAACTCGGTCTCGTCAAAGTACGCGTACAAACCGTCCGAACATAGCAGAAAATTGTCGCCTGCCTGTAGGTCATTGGCCGAGCCGATGTCGATCAGCGGCGGATCCTCGCCGCCGAGCGAAGTCACGAGCATATTTCTGCGCGGATGCACTGCCGCTTGTTCGGGCGTCATGTAGCCCTTCTGCATCATCTGCTGGACATAGGTGTGATCACGCGTCTGGAATACCACCCGGTTGCCGCGCAAATGGTACAGGCGTGAATCGCCGCAGTGCGCCCACGTCGCCGACATCGTTTCGCCCTGAGCACGCAGCAGAAGGACCACGCCGGTGCTGTTTGGATCCTGCTCGTTCAACACCCGCCCTTGGCGGATCATCTGGTGGGCTTCATTGATCGCATCCTTGAGCATCTGCTCCGGCGTTTGTTCGTTCGCCGAGAAGCCCTCGAAGGCGTTCTTCAAGGTCACCACGACTTGTCCGGCGGCAAGTCCGCCGCCGGTCTGACCACCGACCCCGTCGGCCACCGCTGCGAGCACGAGGCTTTTCTGACGCGAGTGCTGGAACAGTCCGGCGCGATCCTGCTGCTCGCTGCGGTCCCCGATGTTTTGCCCTACGCAGGCATCTAGCGATATCGGCATATCCGCACGAAGTCAATCTCGAAACAATGAATGAGCCGGCAATATACCTGAAGGCTTTTCGCGTTTGCCTGCCGGCTGGCGGCAATCGTCAGCGCGCTCAAGTCTGCGTTTTCGGCGGCGGCTTCGGCACGGGTACGCTCACCTCTAGGGTCGGGAGCGTTATCGTCTGGTAAATAACGTTGATAAGATAATATTGAAGGAAGGCGACGACCAGCAGCAGAAGCCATATTCCTTTTTTTGCCACACGCCAACGTTCTATCTTCTTTTCATTGAGCGCGACCTGCCTTTCGACTTCCTTCTTGATGTAATAGCGTATCTCATCAATCGAATGGAACTCGAGATCTTCGGACATGGTGCCTCCCAGGAGGCCAGCAATCGAATATTTCGGCAGCTCGGTGAAGTTAGATATTGCTAGTCACGCTCCTAGCATAGACCATGCTACGCAACGAAGGATGATCGCGGCAAGACTAACCTTGCCTTAGTGTGTGAAGGAAATCACGACAAGTCGAGATATCCACAGGGTTTTCGGCCACATGACAAGATTGACAACACGGGCGCAATGCCCGCGATGCGCCTGAGCAGGTTTGTGCGGGCTCCTGACGAGGAGACTCAGAACCCCACGGCCAGACTGTCGCGGCGCGCGTCGGAGGCTGCGGCGTAACCGTCTTCGAGCCGGTAGGCGATCTGGCCGCAGCCGAAGTCCATGTAGTCATCGGGCAACTCGACGATGCTGTGACCGCGGCGAGCCAGTTCTTCCAGCGTCGCCTGCGGCACTTCGTTTTCGAAATTGACTTCCATGCCCTGCACCACGCGAAAGCGCGGCCCGTCGAGCGCGGCCTGCGCGTTCTGGCCGTAGTCGGCCATTCTTATCATCACCTGCATGTGGCCCTGCGGCTGCATGGTGCCGCCCATGACGCCCAGGGTCATGACGGGCTTACCCTGGCGGGTGACGAAAGCAGGAATGATGGTGTGGTAGGGGCGCTTGCGCGGACCGACCTGGTTCGGATGTCCCGGTGTAAGGTTCAAACCCGAACCGCGGTTCTGCAGGCTGATGCCCGTGCCCGGCACCACCACGCCGGAACCGAAGCCCATGAAGTTCGATTGGATCATCGACACCATCATGCCGCTTGCGTCGGCCGCGGTGAGGTAGACCGTGCCGCCCTTGGGGGGCGTGCCGTGGCCGAAGTCTTGTGCGCGCTTCATGTCGATCCGTTTTGCGCGCAGCTTGAGGTAATCCGGGTCGAGCAGTTGCGACGAGCCGACGTCCATCGCCGCGGGATCGCCCACGTAGCGGCGCGCATCGGCAAACGCGAGCTTCAAGGCCTCGATCTGCAAGTGCAGACTGTCGGCCGAATCCACGGGGTGGCTCGCCATGTCGAAGTGCGAGAGCATGCCCAGTGCCATCAGGCACACGATGCCCTGGCCGTTGGGCGGAATCTCGTGCACTTCATAGCCGCGGTAGCTCTGCGCGATGGTGCCGACCCAGTCGGCCTTGTGCGCAGCGAGGTCCGCGCGCGTCATCGCCCCGCCGCAGGAAGCCGCGTGGGCCTCGAGTTTTTCGGCCAGCTCGCCGCGGTAGAAGGCTTCGCCGCGGCTGGCTGCGACCAACTCGAGCGAGCGCCCCAGTTCCGGGTGGCGAAAGATTTCGCCTGCACGCGCCGCGCGGCCTCCGGGCATGAACGCCTGCGCGAATCCGGGCTGCTCGCGAAGCTCCGCCGTCTGGAGTTCCCAGCGCCAGGCGATGAAGGGCGATACCGGAAAACCGCCGCGCGCGTATTCGACCGCCGGCCCGAACAGTTGCTCGAACGGCAGCTTGCCCAAGCGCTGCGAGAGCTCCATCCAGGCCGAGACGGCGCCGGGCACCGATACGCTGTTCCAGCCGCGCACGGGGATCGCCTTCTTCCCGGCGAAATATTCGGGCGTCCAGGCCGCGGGCGAGCGCCCCGAGGCGTTGAGGCCGTGCAGCGAAGCGCCGTCCCAGACGATGGCGAAGGCGTCGCTGCCCAGACCGTTGGAAATAGGCTCGACGACGGTGAGCGTGATCGCCGCGGCGAGGGCGGCATCGACCGCGTTGCCGCCGGCAAGCAGCATGCGCAGCCCCGCCTGCGCGGCAAGGGGCTGCGAGGTCGAGACGACGTTGCGCGCCAGGGTCGGGCGGCGTCGCGTGGGGTAGGGGCTGGCCCAGGCAAGGCGTGCATCGTAAGCGGTCTGGTTCATGGCATTTCGGGGACGCGCGGGGTCATCCGGCGGCGTCGAGTTGAGTTATCGGGGAGGACGAATGGTAGCAGGAAGTCAGCCGTTCGCCGCGGGTTCGAGCCGTTACGCTGCTGCTGAAGCCTCGAGCGCGTTGTCGATGTCCCAGAGGATATCGTCGATCGTCTCCAGGCCCACCGACATGCGGATCATGTCGGGGGTCACGCCGGCTTTTTTCTGTTCTTCTTCTGACATCTGCCGGTGCGTGGTCGATGCCGGATGAATGATGAGCGTCTTGGCGTCGCCGATGTTGGCCAAGTGGCTCATGAAGGCGGCCGCTTCGATGAATTTTTCGCCGGCGGCTTTCTTGCTTGCATCCCCGCCAGTCCCGCCCTTGACGCCGAAGTTCAGCAGGCCGCTCGCGCCCTTGGGCATGTATTTCTTCGCCAGCTCGAAGTATTTGTCTCCCGGCAGGCCGGGGTAGTTGACCCAGGCGACCCGCGGGTGCGAGGCCAGATGCTGCGCGACCTTGAGCGCGTTGGCGCAGTGGCGGTCCATGCGCACCGGCAGCGTCTCGAGCCCTTGCAGCAACAGCCAGGAATTGAGCGGCGAGATCGCCGGGCCGAAGGTGCGCAGGATCTCCATGCGCGCACGCATGGTGTAGCCGAAGTCGCCGAAGGTCTCGTAGAAGCGCACGCCGTGATAGCCGCGCGAAGGCTCGTGCATGCCGGGGAATTTGGCGCGCACCTTGTCGTCCCCCCAGGGAAACTTGCCCGACTCGACGATGACCCCGCCCATGGTGGTGCCGTGGCCGCCGATGTACTTGGTGGCCGAGTGCACGACGATGTCGGCGCCCCATTCGAACGGCCGGCACAGGTAGGGCGAGGCCACCGTGTTGTCGATCATCAGCGGGATTCCGGCCTCGTGCGCGATTCTTGCGACGGCCTCGATGTCGACGATGTTGATGAGCGGGTTGCCGAGCGTCTCGGCGTAGACGAGTTTTGTCTCTTCCGTGATCGCGCGGCGGAAGTTCTCCGGGTCATCGGGATCGACAAAAGTGGTGTCGATGCCGAGCTTGCGCAGGTTTACTTCCAACAGCGTGTAGGTGCCGCCGTAGAGGGTGGAAGCCGAGACGATGTGATCGCCCGATTCGACCAGGGTCAGGATCGCCGTCATCTCGGCGGCCTGGCCGGTGGCCGCAGCAAGCGCCGCCCGCCCGTTCTCGAGCGCGGCCATGCGTTCCTCGAACACCGCGGTGGTCGGGTTGGAAAGCCGCGTGTAGACGTTGCCAAAGGTCTGCAGGTTGAAAAGGCTCGCTGCGTGCTCGGCCGAATCGAACACGTAGGAGGTGGTCTGGTAAATCGGCACGGCTCGCGCGCCGGTCGCGGCGTCGGGGATCTGGCCCGCGTGCAACGCGAGCGTTTCAATGCCGAACTTTCGGTCAGCCATGCTTATTTCGCTTTAATCGATGAAGCCGTGGCAACTGTAACCCGTTTCGCAGAAATTGCAGGTCAGGACTTGGCCTGCTCGTCCTTGGCGCCGCGGCGGTAAATGACGTGATATACCAGGGCCACCAGCACGCTGCCGCCCACGATGTTGCCCGCGATCACGATGCCGAGGTTGCGCAGCATGTGCGCGACGTCGATGAGTTCTGCCCCGGGCACTGCAACCGGCGCGATCGCCTGTTGCAGCAGAGCAAGCGGAAGGAAATACATGTTGGCGACGCTGTGCTCGAAACCCGCGGCGACGAAGGCCGAGATCGGAAACACGATGGCGATCGCCTTGTCGGTTACGCTGCGACCGGCAAAAGCCATCCACACCGCCATGCACACGAGGATGTTGCATAGCACGCCGCGGAAGAAGGCTTCCATCACCGACAGCGACACCTTGGCAGCGGCTATCTTCACTGCCTGGGTGGCCACCGCGCCGCCGTTCATGCCGAGGTGACCCGAGAGGAACACGATGAGCGCAAGACCGGCCGCGCCGGCAAAGTTTGCCAGGCAAACAATGACCCAATTGCGGAGCACGTCGGCCGTGCCGAGCTTGCCCTCGGCCCAGGCCATCGCAAGCAGATTGTTGCCGGTGAAGAGCTCGGCGCCGGCGACGATCACCAGCAGCAGCCCGAGCGAAAACACCAAGCCTCCGAGCACCCGCGCGGCGGCAAACCCGAGCGTGGCATCGCTGGTCACCAGGGTGAAGTAGAGCGAACCCAGACCGATGAAGGCCCCGGCCAGTATGCCCAGCATCACTTGCGAGAGCAGCGGAAAGCGCGCCTTGGCGACACCGATGCTCTCGACGCGGGCGGCGATCTCGCGCGGCGAGTAGGCGTCAAAGCCGTAGAGCTCGGTCATACGGGGGATTCCTGCGAAAGGGACGTTAGTCACTTACAAGTTTACTCTTGGCAAATTTGGCGAAGATTTGGTTTCTAAATTCGTCTCCCCTTTTCGTGCAGTTGCAAGCAACTGCACGAAAAGGGGAGATTGATAAACGGCAAAACCAGCTTCCGTGGTTCCGGCTCCTCCGGCTTGGGGATAGCGGCTGGAGACGGGTGTCGCTGACCCCACGCTGCACGCGTTGCTTCAATAGGGCAGCCAGTGCGGCCGCTTGGCCGAAATCACGCGCGTGTTCACGCCGACCCAGTTCAGTCCGCCGAACAATCGCGCGTGCTCGATTTTGACGCAGCGGTCTAGCACCGACCGGAGTCCTGCCGCTTCCGCTTTTCGTGCCGCCTCCATGTTCATCACGCCCAACTGCTGCCATAGCACCTTGGCGCCCATGGCGATGGCATCGTCGCAGATCGGCGGAATGTCTTCGCTGCGGCGGAAGCAGTCGACGATATCGACCTTGAGTGCGCATTCTTGCGCCACGTCCTTGAGCGAGCGGTAGCATTTGTGGCCTAGGATTTGCGCGTGGCGCGGGTTGACCGGGATGATCGTGTAGCCGTGCTCCAGCATGTACTTCGCGGCGAAGTAGCTGGGACGGTACCAGTCGGCGGACAGCCCGACGAATGCAATAACCCTGCTCGTTGCGAGGATATGGCGAAGCGATTGAATGTCGTCGGCCATGGCGGCTTGATTTCAGGCACCATTCTAGCGGAACTGTGGCCGAACGCCGGCCCGGGCCGGCACGGGCGCTAAGCGAAACGCGCGCAAACACCTAAACTCGGCCAAGTATTTCAACTGGCAGGAAATAAATAATTTCCTTGTTGTTACGAACGATTCTCATCCACAAGCGCCTAAGGGATATCAGGGCGGCGCCGTTCACCTTTGCGGAGGCGTACAAGACCCTGGAACGATTAACCCTAACCAGGAGAGAAACGATGAAAAGTAAATTAGCGGTGATCTTGCTGTCGTGTGCGGCGCTGGCCGGGCAAACGGGATTTGTTTTTGCTGCCCCCAGTGATTACTCCAACATCCGCGCGACGCAGTATGCGGAAGACGACATGTCGAAAGACGATGCGATGTGGTACAGGAGCTCGCAAGGAGTGCCTTGCTGCGATTGACCAGGCAGCGCAATAAAAAGCCCCAAGAATTCTTGGGGCTTTTTTTTAAGGTGTTAGCGCATTCTCCCCCAGGCACGGAAACCGGGCGCCGGGTTAGGAGCTGACCGCGGCCGGCCTATAGGCATCGAGCCAGTCGTCCCAGTAGGGCTTCGCGCCGTACTTGGTTTCCAGGAACTCGACCAAAGCGCGCACTTTTGCCGACAGGTGCTTGCGGCTGGGATAAACCGCATAGATGGTCCGCTCGGCGGCCCGGTAGCCCATAAGCACCGCTTTGAGCCGTCCGGCCTTCAGGTCCTCGCCGACGATGAAGGAGGGCAAAAGCATGACTCCGGAGCCGCCGACGATCGCACTGCGCAGCAGGTCTCCGCTGTTGGAACGCACACGCCCGGCCACCGTGACCACATAGCGCCGGCCGTAGGGGCCGACGAAATCCCATTTGTCCTCCATTGCCGACATGCTGTAGCTGAGACAGTTGTGCTGCGCGAGATCGTCGGGACTCTCCGGCTCCCCGTTGGCGGCGAAATAGGCCGGCGAAGCGCAAACCACCATCTTGCACGGTGCCAGCGAGCGCGCGATCAGGGTCGACTCCGGGAGTTTAGTGGTGATGCGGATGGTCAGGTCGTAACCTTCCTCGATTGGATCGACGAAACGGTCGCTGAGCGAAATGTCGACGTTCAGCTCGGGATAGAGAGCGAGGAATTCGGCGATGTGCGTCGCAATGTGTGCGGTGGCGAAGCTGGTGGGCGCGTTGATGCGCAGGGTCCCGCGAGGCTCCGAGGTGCTGGAGCGGGCCAGTTGTTCGGCGGCCTCGAGATCGGCGAGGATCTGCGAGGCGCGCTCGTGGAACTCGGCGCCTGCTTCGGTAAGACTCAGGCTTCGCGTGGTGCGATGGAGCAGCCGCGTCTGCAACCGGTCCTCCAGTTGCATTACGTGCTTGCTCACCATCGCTCGCGAGAGTTTCAGCTTCGCCGCTGCAGCGGCAAAGCTCCCTCCCTCGACTACGGCGCAGTAAACTCTGATTCCCTGAAGCGAATCCATCGATGGGCAGTTATCCGAATCGATCGCAAGAGGTTGTCCGAGCACAATGGCCCTGACCGCCCGGAGACCCGGTGCGAGTCACGCCATTCACACGCGCCGATGATACGAGCCTGCCGCGAGTTAGTCGAGACGCACGGGGGAAGGCATGGTTCGCCGGGACAGGGGCGCCCTGAGCGACAGAGCATGAGTTATATTTACGAAAATCTCATCAACAAGGGGAACACATGATAGTCGAGGAGCGGATCTACACGCTGAAGGTCGGCAAGGCGCCTGAGTACCTGAAAATCTACGAACAGGAGGGTATGGCCGTGCAGGGGCCGATCCTCGGCGGCTTTCTCGGCTATTTTGCCACCGAGGTCGGACCGCTCAACACGGTCGTGCACTTGTGGGCCTACGAGGACCACGCTGAGCGCGCCCGCCGCCGCGCTCAGTTGCAGGCCGATCCGCGCTGGCGGGCGTTCCTGCCCAAGCTGGCCGCATTGATCGAACGCCAGGAGAACCGGATCCTCACCCCGGCATCCTTCTGGGAGCCGGCGCTGCGCGCGATGCTCGCGGCGAGGCCCAAGTGAGCCCGGCGCGATGAACGCCATGCGCACAGGTGCGCAGGTTCTCGTCGACGCGCTCAAGATCCACGGTGTCGACACGGCATTTTGCGTGCCGGGAGAGAGTTATCTCGCCGTGCTCGACGCGCTCTACGATGCGCGCGAGGCAATACGCCTGATCGTTTGCCGCCAGGACGGGGGCGCATCCTACATGGCCGAGGCCTACGGCAAGGTGACGGGCCGGCCCAGCGTGTGCTTTGTCACGCGCGGTCCGGGCGCGAGCAACGGCTCGATCGGCTTGCACACGGCGTACCAGGATTCGACGCCGCTCGTCCTGTTCATCGGTCAGGTCGGCGGCGATTTCGTCGAGCGCGAGGCATTTCAGGAAGTCGATTACCGGCGCATGTTCGGCCCCATGGCCAAATGGGTGGCGAGCATCGATCGCGCCGAGCGGGTTCCCGAGTTCGTCAGCCACGCATTTCATCTGGCGATGTCGGGCCGGCGCGGGCCCGTGGTGCTGGCGCTGCCCGAGGACATGTTGACCGCGACGACCTCTGTCGCCGATGCGAAGCGGTATCAGGAGATTCAGGCAAGCCCCGCGGCAGCCGACATGGAGCGCCTGCGCGCGCTGCTCGAGGCGGCGCAGCGCCCGCTCATGATGCTGGGGGGCTCGGGGTGGACGCGCGAAGCCTGCGCCGGCGTCGAGCGTTTCGCGCAGGCCGCTGGAATACCGGTCGTCTGTGGGTTCCGGTGCCAGGACTTGTTCGATAACCGCAACGAATGTTATGCGGGTGACGCAGGGATAGGCATCAACCCGGATCTCGCGCAGGCGGTGAAGGATGCCGACGTGCTGCTCGTAGTGGGCGAGCGCCTCGGCGAGATGACAACCAGCGGTTACACGCTGGTCGAGTCGCCCTGTCCGAAGCAAAAGCTCATTCACGTTCACGCCGGCGCCGCGGAGCTGGGCCGCGTCTACCAGGGCGAGTTGCTGATCAATTCGGGCATGCCGCAGTTCGCCGCGGCATTGCAGGGGTTGCGCGTCGAGGGCAGCAAGTGGGCCGCGTGGCGAGCGCTGGTGCGCGGCAATTTTCTCAAGTGGCAGGAGCCGCGCGCCAATCCGGGCAAGGTGCAAATGGCCGAGATCATTCTCTGGCTGCGCGAGCGACTGCCTCCCGATTCGATCATCACCAACGGCGCCGGCAATTTCAGCGGCTGGGCGCAGCGCTACTACCGTTACACGGGATTGCGCACGCAGGTTGCGCCGGTGAGCGGCTCTATGGGCTACGGCGTGCCGGCAGGCATCGCGGCAAAGCTCGCGCATCCTGAGCGCGTCGTGGTGTCGATCAACGGCGACGGCGACTTCCTGATGAACGGCCAGGAACTGGCGACGGCCGTGCAATACGGCGCCGCGGTGGTTTTCCTGGTCGTGAACAACGGCATGTACGGCACCATCCGCATGCACCAGGAGCGCGAGTATCCCGGGCGCGTTCATGGCACCGCGCTTGCCAACCCGGATTTCGCCGCGCTCGCGCGCGCCTACGGGGCGCACGGCGAATTGGTCGAGGAGACGGCCCAGTTCGCGAGCGCATTCGAGCGCTCGCTTGCCGCGGGCAAACCCGCGCTGATCGAGGTTCGGATCGATCCGGAGGCGATCACCACGGCGACGACGCTCCAGGCCATCAAGCAGCGGGCGCTGAAGGCCATCTAGAAGAATCGGTTATTCACCAGGGCGTTATCCGCGCGCCGCTCCCGACGAGCGGACACCTGTTTACGCTCTAGCTTCTGGCTACCACGGCGCGATCAGCGGAATGCGCTCCCGTCCGTTGCGCCGATAGGCGGCGAAATCCTGATCGAGAGTCAACACCTGCGCGCTGCGGTGCAGCTCACTCATGCGCACCAGACAGGCATCGGCGAAGCTCATCGGCGTGTCGACGTATTTTCGCAGCAGTCGCAGCGTGGCTTCGCGCTCGTCCTGAAAATCAAACCGGATTTCGATCAATCCCCTGTCGATGAGCGTTGCCAGGGCCTCGCGCCCTCCGGGAACGCCTTAAAGCAGAAAGAAAGCTTCCGACAACACTGCTTCGCAGGTCACCAAAGGGGTCGTGCATTCGACGAGCTCGGCGCGCGTCCAGGTGTGATGCCGGTCGCGCTTACGCAGGGCGGCTACCAGCGGTCCGGTATCAACGAGGACGAGACCGGCCATAGCCTCGCAGGCGCGCCTTGTTCGAGGCCAGGTCGGCAGGTGCGCGGTCCTCTTCGACGACGAGGTCCTGCATCCGCTCCCGCACCGAGCCCTTCGGCGGATCCGCTTTCTCCAGGCGCTCGCGCAGGACCACCGAGCGCGACACCCGGCGGGCCCGCGCCACGGACTCGATCTCGGCGATCAGCCGATCCTGGAGCTTGACTGTGACGGTGCGTAATGACATCTGGCAATTGTATTACGCAAATGGCACCACAGGAATACGTGCCTATCGGTGGGCATCGAGTATGCCGGTGCGCGCCGCCGGCCCCGCACCCAGCGCGGATTGCGGCGAATCGCATGCGGAGGGGATCTTTGCGCGCGGCATTTCGCGACGTAGCGTTACAGGCGCAGCCCGCAAAATCTCGTAGCAGGCGATCCGGTTCATGCGCCTCCGTGGTACACTTTTATCTAGAGTCCTCGCCAACAAGGACCAGTCTTCGAGCCCCCAAAAATGAGCAATATTGCGTCGACTCTGCGAGCCGCTGTTGTGGGCTCCGGCCCCTCTGGATTCTATAGCGCCGAGGCGCTTTTCAGACTGACCGAATTTCCCTTTGAGGTCGATGTGTTCGACCGATTGCCGGTGCCCTACGGCTTGGTGCGTTACGGCGTTGCACCCGATCATCAGAACATCAAGGCCGTCATCAAGACCTACGAAAAGACTGCGGCCAACCCTAAATTCGCGTTCTTCGGCAATGTCGAGTTGGGAAGAGACGTCACGCTCGATGACTTGCGCGCTCGCTACGACCTCGTATTTCTCGCCACAGGTTGCGCGGCCGACAGGCACCTCGGCATTGCCGGCGAAGACCTGGCCGGCAACTATGCCGCCACGGAATTCGTGGCGTGGTACAACGGCCACCCCGACTATCGCGACCGGTCGTTTCCGATCGAGCATTCGCGCGCGGTGGTGGTCGGTGTGGGCAACGTAGCGATGGATGTGACGCGCATCCTGCTCAAGAACCGGGACGAACTCGCCAAGTCGGACATCGATGAGCATGCACTCGCGGCGCTGCGAGCGACTGCTGTGAGCGAAGTGGTGCTGCTCGGGCGCCGCGGCGCTGCGCAGGCGGCGTTCGCGCCCAAGGAAATCAAGGAAATCGGCGACCTCGCCGATGTCGACCTCGCCGTGGATCCGGCCGATGCCGCGGCGAGCGAAGCGGAGCTGGCCGCCGCCGATGTCGACGCCAAGAAAAACGTCGAGTACCTGCTGGCCCGCGCGGCGGCAGGCCCTGGTACACGCCCGAAAAGAGCGCGCCTGAAAATGCTCGCCTCCCCGGTGGAAGTCTTAGGCAACAACGGTCGCGTCGCCGGCGTTCGCATCGAACGCAATCGCCTGATCGAGAAGAACGGTCAGTTTGCGGCGGTGGGCACTGGTGTGTTCGAAACAATCGAGTGCGGTGCCGTATTTCGTTCGATCGGATACCACGGCATCGCCATCCCAAGCGTTCCGTTCGACGCCAAGCTCGGGCGCATCCCCAATCACAATGGCCGCGTTCTCGCCGCCTCCGGCGGTCAGGTGCTGCAGGGCGTGTACTGCGCCGGCTGGATCAAACGCGGGCCGACAGGATTGGTCGGCACCAACAAGCCCGACGCCCAGGAATCCGTGCGCATGGCCGCCGAAGATCTGGCAGCGGGCGCGGTAACGACAGGCGGCAAGCCCTCGCGCGATGACATCCGTGCCTGGCTTCAGGCGAAGGGCATTCGCGCGACGAACTTTGCCGACTGGAAAAAACTCGACGCGCTCGAACAGGAGCGAGGCCGAGCCGCGGGCAAGGTGCGCCGCAAGCTCGTCGGGACAGACGAGATGCTGAAGGCGCTGGGCTAGAACGGGCGGATTTGCCGTTAATCGGTCTCGTGTTTTCGCGCGGTTGCGAAGCAACCGCGCGAAAACACGAGACCTATACAACACCAAATTCCTCCTGCGTTGACCGAACTCCACCCTCGTTATCCAAACAGCAGATGGCCCCACTTCTGCCGCACCTGTTCCATGACCTCAGGGGCCGTCTTGGTCGCCTTGGGAAACTGGTCGCGCCACGCCCACGGCCTGCACGCATCGATGAGGGCGGTTGTGCAGGTGAAGTCCCCGGCCCGTCTTTGTTCGGGTGAAACCCTCGGGTCGGACGCCTGCGACAATCGATTGCTGAGAATGTCGATCTGGCTCTTGGGATCGCACCTCGTCCCCAGGGCCCACAGGACTTCGCTCATGTTGGTGGGATCGATGTCGTCGTCGACGATGATCACGAACCTTCCCACATTGGTCGCGCCCTTGTAAGTGCCCGCGGCGATCAAGGCCGCCTGTTTGACGTGGCCCGGGTACATCTGTTTCAAAGACACCACAATCGTGGTCCGTCTTCTGGCTTCGTAGGCAAAGGAAACTCCGCTTACCCCGGGGATTTGCCGGTCGAACTCGCCCCATAGTTGTGCGGAGTAGTCCACCGCCTGAATGATGTTGTCGTCGTGCGTGCCGACGAGCATCGGCACCCCGAACTGGATCGGGTCGTTGCGGTGCAGGATCGCCTTGATTTTCACCACGGGGTGCGCCGACCTGGTGCCAGCATAATAGCCCTCCCATTCGCCGAACGGGCCTTCCATGGCGGTTTCCACCGAAGGGGGCGGCATTTCGCCTTCGAGGACGATTTCAGCGTCGGCCGGAATGGGAAGGTCGACGGTTTCTCCCTTCAGCACTTCAAAGGGTTTGTTTCGCAGACCCCCGCTCCAATCGTATTCACTCAGTCCGATAGGAACCGGCGACATGGCGGAAATCCATAACTGCGGCCCCTGCCCCAACACCATGGCGACCGGGCAGTTCTGACCGCGGTCCCAGTATTTCTTCGCGATGATCGCGCCATGATGGCCGGGGACGCAGTGAAAGGTGACGGTATTGCCGTCGGCGACCTGCGAGCGATAGGCCCCTATGTTGATCCAGCCGGTATCGGGATCCTTCTGGATGAACATGCAGCCGGTGCCGATGTAGCGGCCCCCGTCATGCTCATGCCATTTCGGTATGGGAAACTTCAGTACATCGACTTTGTCACCGAGCAGGACGTTTTCCCTCACCGGCCCGGTTTTCACATACTCGGGCGGGATGGGCTTGATGGTCGCAAGCTTGTCCTTCCAGGCCCTGATGAGCTCGATCCCCCTGAGATCCAGGGGCAGGCCCATCGCCAGGGCAACGCGCCGTGACGAGGAAAAGGGATTGGCGACGACGCGGTATCCTGCTGGATAGCCCGTCACCTTGTCGAACACGAGCAGCGGCGATTCGGGAACCGTCAGGGCGAGCTCGGCGATGCGTCCCATTTCCACGTCCCAATGGGCCCCTTCGATGACCCTGCATTCGCCCAGTTCGCGGGCCTTGTCTATGAATCCCCTCAAATCGTCGCTCACTGTGTGCTTCCTGTGTCTAGGTAAATGAATGCCGCCCGAAGGCGGCACGCTGATACTGCGCGAAAAAAGCCGCTGGAAACGCGCGGCCTGCGCTCAATTGGCGCGGATCTGGAGCTCGCGCAGAGCCTTCGGCCACTTGGCCAGATCGGATTTGAGCAGGGCAGCCAGCTCCTCGGGGGTCGATCCGCCCAGCTGGACCCCGCGCTTGCCAAAGGCCTCCTTTATTTCACCGATCTTGAGCACGGCGTTCATCTCGATGCTGAGTTTGTCGATGATCGCGCGCGGCGTCGCGGCCGGCGCGAACAGGCCCGTCCAGGGGTCCACCTCGAACCCCGGGAGCCCGGATTCGGCCAAGGTCGGGAGATCAGGCACGAGCGCGACACGCTTGGTGCTGGTCACCGCCAGCCCGCGGAGCTTGCCGGCCCGCAGTTGCGACAGCAGCGGGCCGACGGAAACGGTCGCTACCTGCACGTCGCCGGCCACGAGAGCAGCCACCGCGGGGGCGGCGCCCTTGTAGGGCACTTGCACGATGTTGGTCCCGGTCTGCGCTTTGAACATTTCTGTGGCCACGCGAAACACCGGTGCGCCCGAGGCGTAGAACAGTCCGCCGGGCTTGGCCTTGGCGAGGGCGATCAGTTCCTTGATCGAATTCGCCGGCACCGACGGATGCACGGCGATCATCAAAGGTGTCGAAGAGAGCCTCGTAACCGGGACGAAGTCGCTCACCGGATCGTAGGGCAGCTTCGGATACAAGCCGACGTTGAGAACCATCTGGCCGTCTGTGCCGACCAAGAGCATGTAGCCGTCGGGAGCCGATTTGGCCACGAGCTCCGATGCGATGACGCCTTCGGCGCCGGGTCTGTTTTCGATAATTACCGGTTGGCCCAGCCGCTCGGAGAGCTTCGGAGCGAGCATGCGCGCAAGGGTATCGGTCCCGCCGCCCGGCGCATTGCCGGTCACGAGTCTTACCGGCTTGTTCGGAAAGTCTTGCGCTGCGGCGTTGCCGCCGCCGAACGCGAGCACTGATGCCAGAAAAAGTCCAACGGCTTTGAATGATGGATTCATTTGTTTCCCTCCCCCCCTATTATCAAGCTGCGCCGGCAATGGCGCAAATGCCTGCGATCAAGTCCTGGCGATCAAATGCCCTTTCAACATCGAAGCTGAGATCCGGTCGTCGGGTTAGACTTGGACCTTATCGGGCACTGGATGTGCAGGGTCAATTCTAACCGGTAGGAGGCGGCAAGAATGGCAGCGGTCCATTACGTGGCATGCCCGTCGTGCCAAAAGGAGTATTACCTCGATCGCAACCTCTCCGAGGCGATCGCTGTCAACCCGATGCAGGAGCTGAAATGTCCCTTCTGCAAGCTGGAGTTCCATCTGGAATCAAAAACCAGGGAAATTCGGGATTCATGAGATTTGCCGACCAATACATTGCCCAACTCGAACGCTTCGCCGCGCGCTCACCGCTGCCGCGAATTCGCGATTTGCATCTGCCCCCACGAGTAGTTGCGCCGGCCGATTACAAGGGCGAGTTCTGTGCCCTCGAGTTGGAAGACGGATCCCTGGGGCTCTCCTTCGTTCTGATCGATAACGCGCTGGAGACGATGCACGCAAACAAGGATGGCCTCCGACTGCGTGGCGCCGACCCCCTTGCCGTCGCCCGCGGCTACGCGCAGGGCGATGGAATCTCGCGCACCTTGGGGTTCGCCGCGGCCAATGCCCTGACCCGCTGTTTCTTCGAACGTGCCGGGTACCTGCCCGATGCTAGCGCCGATTCCATCGGCGGCCTGAATCCGCAGGCTGGCGAGCGCATCGGCATGATCGGCCTGTTCGCGTCGCTGGCGGCGCGCATAGCACAAGCGGGGTCCGAACTGGTTGTGGTGGAACTGAAACCTGAACTCGCCGGGGACAGGGACGGCTATCGAGTCACGCTCGATGCGGGCGAGTTGGCCGGCTGCAGCAAAGTCGTATCCACCAGCATCCTCCTGCTCAACGATACCCTCGATGCGATGCTCGCCCATTGCCGCCAGGCGCGCTGGTTCGCCATGGTCGGTCCCAGCGCAGGCTGCCTGCCCGACGCCCTTTTCGCCAGAGGCGTCACCCTGGTCGGGGGAAGCTGGGTGCGCGATCGCGCAGGATTTCTCGAGGCGCTGCGCCGCGGCGAATCGCATAGCCGGTACACGCGAAAATTCGCCATTGCCGCCGGCAATTATCCGGGCTTCGAGCAGCTCCTGGCCTGCACGTAGGTTAGTTTTCGGAAGGCACCAAGCCCGACGAGCCGGAATCAAGGAAGGTGGTTTTGCCGTTTATCAATCTCCTCTTTTCGTGCAGTTGCAAGCAACTGCACGAAAAGAGGAGACGAATTTAGAAACCAAACCTTCGCCAAATTTGTCAACAGCAAACCTGTAACTAGTGCCCTTTGCGCCGCGTGCGCACCGCTGCGGCCAGATGATCGAGCGCGCTCACCGTCGTGTCCCAGCCGATGCATGCGTCGGTGACGCTTTGCCCGTAGCGAAGGCCGTTGCGGCCGTTCACGATAGCTTGCTTGCCCTCGACCAAATGGCTCTCCAGCATGACGCCGCAGATTGCCGATGAACCGCCCGCGACCTGCTCTGCGACGCAGGCCGCCACTTCCGGCTGTTTGCGATAATCCTTGCCGCTGTTGCCGTGGCTGCAGTCGACGACCAGGTGCGGCGGCAATTCAGCCTGGACCAGCGCGTCGGCGGCGCGGCGCACGCTCGCTGCATCGTAATTCGATCCGCTCCCCGACCCCCGCAAGACAAGGTGGCCGTACCCGTTGCCCGTGGTGGTGACGACCATGGCCCTGCCGTCAAGCGCGATGGTCGGAAATTTGTGCGGCTGTGCAGCGACCAGGATAGCGTCCACGGCGGTCTGCACGCTGCCGTCGGTGGCGTTCTTGAAGCCCACGGGGGCCGAAAGCGCTGAAGCCATTTGCCGATGCAGCGGGCTCTCCACCGTGCGCGCGCCTATCCCGCCCCACGTGAGCAATTCGGCGTAATACTGCGGCGTCACCAGATCGAGGATTTCGGATGCCGCCGGTACTCCCAGGCGCGCGCATGCGAGCAGAAGCGTTCGCGCGCGGCGCAGTCCCTCGCCCATGTTGCCCTGGCCGTCCAGGTCCGGGTCGTAGACCAGCCCCTTCCAACCCATGCGCGTCCTCGGTTTCTCGAAGTACACCCGCATGACCAGGATCAGCGCGTCGGCCACGCGCGGTGAAAAATCGCGCAGTCGCTCGGCATATTCCATGGCCGACTCCGGCTCGTGGATCGAGCAGGGTCCGACTATCGCCAGCAATCGATCGTCGCTGCCGCGCAGCGTGGCCTGCACGGCAGCGCGCGCGTGGGCGATGTGCGCGGCTTGCGCCTCGCCAATAGGCAACGCCCGGTGCAATTCCTGCGGCGCGGGCAAGGTTTCCTCGCACGCGATATGGAGGTCGGAGATTCTGGTGGGCATAGGATCGATGATGACGGCAGTGGCAAACGCTGTCCGGCCGCGAGTTTCCGCAGCAGGGTCAAAGTCGTACTCTACTTCATCTCGCTATCGTTTGGATTGCGGCGAATTTCGACCGGCCAACGGAACGCAGCGCAGCCTATATTGTCAGTCAATAGGTGCAAGCGTGAATTGATCCGGCGATTATCCGCTCTCTGCGTGCCCGTTTTCGGCGGCGAAAGTCGGGGAGCGAGCTAGTCTTGCACCTGCACCGGCGGAAGAAAAGCAAAAGGAGAGACGACAATGGCATTGATCAGACTGATCCATATCAAAGTTAAGCCCGATGAAGCAGCGCAAGCCGAGCGCATCTGGAAGGAAGACTGCGCCCCTCTGATGATTCGCCAGAAGGGGTGTATTTCCGAGAAGTTGCTCAAATGCGCGGACAGTCCCGGCGAGTTCATCTCCTACGCTGAATGGGAAACGCAGGCCGATATCGACCGCTACCGAGGCAGCGCCGACCACAAGAAAATACGTTCCGACGCTCTCCAGTTTTCGGGCGCGGAGGCATTCTCCAAGGTCTACAACATCGTAAGCTGAGCTGCCGGAGAAAATGGGGTCAGGAAAATGGGGTCAGAGTAACTTTTCTATCGGGAGCATCGTTACAGCACTACACTGACTGAAAAGTTACTCTGACCCCATTTTCTAGCTCGCGACGGAAAAGTTACTCTGACCCCATTTTCAGCCATCCGCGCCGGGACGCGTGGTAGGCGAGCACGCCGAAGACCACGGCGATGCCGACATTCCAGATGGCAAACGCAGCGGTTGCGAGCACGAGGAACCGGCCCACCTTGTCAGGACCGGTTTCCTTGCCGCTGAGCGCAAGCTGCACGCCGGCCAGGAACAGGATGACGCCCAGCACGGCGGGCGGAAACAGCCGGAACAGCACCGTCACGGAGTCAGCCAAGAACAGGCCTGCCGCGAGCAGCAGCGAACCGAGCATGATCGAGGCCCCGCCGGTGCGCGCGCCGAACTGCACGTGACCGGCCATGCCGCCCGCGCCGTGACACATGGGAATGCCGCCCATCGTGCTCGACCATAGATTCATCAAGCCCGTTGAAAAAGCCACGCGCGCCTCGGTAACCGGTCGATCGGGAAAGAGGCGGTTGTTCTCATCGGTGATCGAGATCAGGGCGTTGCCGAAGGTGAGAGGAAGTTGCGGCAAGGCCAGGAAGATCGCCCCGATCCATAGATCGTTCCAGGTGAGGGTGGGCCAAGCGAATGAGGGTAATCGGGGTGATGCGCGAATCGCCGCCAGCTCGCCGGCCAACGTCGGTTGCTCGATCATTGCAATGACCGCACCCACGGCCAGAAGCGCCACCATCGCGGGAAAACGCGAGCGCGCCAACAGTGCAAGCGTCAGCGCGAGCAGCGCAGCGCCGATCCAGGGACTGTGGGACATCAGGCGGATGCCCTCCAGCATGAAGCTGAAGCCCAGGCCCATGACCACCCCCAGCAGCGCCGGGCCGGGTATCCAGTGCGCCAGACGGCGGGCAAAGCCGGTTGCGCCGAGCACCAGCCAGATCAATCCGGTCACAACGCCGGCGCCGATTACGGTCGAGGAGGTAATCGCCGCGAATTGACTCGATTGAGTGATGGCGGCGGCACCGATGGCCTTCATCGGCTGCACCGGAAAGGGCGTGCGGTAGCTCCAGCCGATCATGACCAGCGCCGATCCGAACGCGAGCAGGATGCCGCCCGCGTCCATTCCCACGACGGAAATGTAGGCGGCGACGAAAGGAATCAGGGTGCCGAGATCGCCGAAGGCGCCCGCCAGTTCGTTCAGGTCGAATCGGTTGCTCAGTTTAACTTTCGTCATGCCCCGATGTTGTACTACGTTGCGGGAGAAAAATGTAATGGCGATCACAGGACATCGAATTATCGCCGTGCCGCGGGGCTCGCGCCGGGTTCTTGATCGCTCGAAGTTGAAATAGCCTCCTCGAGACAGTATCTTCGGCGCTGCTTCGCTTATGCTATGCGGTCAAGCCGCGGATACAACGCCCGACCGAGGCGGCATCCGCATCCGCGAATTCAGGAGAGAAATCAAATGGCCCGGCCCAGAATCTATTTTCCCGGAACCCTCTGGCAATTCTATGACTTTGCCCGACCGATCCTCGAGCCCGCTTGCGAAATCGTAGTCGAGCCCGAACGCGTCTACAGTGCCGAGGAGACGGCGACAGTGTTTGCCGGCGTCGAGGGCGCCATTCTCACCGCGTTCGAGAAAGTGCCGCGCTCGGTGATCGAGGCTGCGCCGCGCCTGCGCGCGCTCTCGAAATACGGCGTGGGAATCGAAGCGATCGATTTGGAGGCTGCGACCGAGCGCGGCATCCCGGTTACCAACACGCCGGGGGCCAATTCCCTGGGCGTGGCAGAACATACGGTGGCGCTGATTCTCTCGCTATTGCGGCAGGTGCCGCAGCTCGATCGCTTGGTGCGCGCGGATCGATGGAACGACGGCCGGCGACTCATAGGGGGCGATGTGGAGGGGAGCACGCTGGGCCTGGCAGGGTTCGGCAGCATAGGCCAACTGGTCGGCCGGCGCGCGGGCGCCCTCGGCATGCGCGTGATCGCCTACGACCCTTTCCAGAGCGACGAAACCGTTGCGGCGGCCGGTGCCGAGCGGGTTGCGCAGCTCGATGATCTGCTGGCGGCCTCCGATGTCGTATCGCTGCACATGAGCGTCACCGCGGAGACTCGCCGGCTGTTCAACGCCGAGCGCTTCAGCCGCATGAAGCCGGGCGCACTGTTCGTGAACACGGCGCGCGCCGCCCTGGTCGATCAGGATGCTCTCATCGCCGCACTGCGCGAACGGCATCTGGCGGGGGCCGCGCTCGATGTCTTCGAGCCCGAGCCTCTCGCGCCGGGAGGCCCGCTGCTCGATCTGGATAACGTGATCATCACGCCGCACCATGCCGGCACGACGGTACGTACGCGGGAGCGCACGCTCAAGCAAGCGGCCACGAACCTGGTGCGCATGCTCGACGGCGAGCTTCCCGAGATCGGCCTGTGCAATCCTTCGGTGCGCGGGCGCTTCGAGGCGCGCCCCGGTGCGAGCGTCAAACCACGGTGAGTTGTCGCTCAGTGCATCATGCAGGATCCCGGTCCGCCCGAATTCGGGCAGCCGGCGCAGGCTTCGGGCAGTGCCGCGCCCGCCGATTCCTGCGAGGAAGTGGCAAATACGGAGAGCTTCTTGTCGAGCTTTTGGCCGTGGCACGAAGGGCACTCGGGCGTGTCGCTCGAGCGGACCAGCTTCTCGAACTCGGCGCCGCAGCTTGAACAACGGTATTCGTAGATGGGCATGTCGACCTCGGTGTCAATAGTTGCGCGGATTCTACATCGGGACAGGACGCTAGGTGCAGATTCGCGTCTGGATGTAGAGTAGCGGAATCCTAAGAAAGGAGGCGACACGATGCCCCTATTCAGACAGGTCGTACTGGCGGCGATAATTGCCTGGTCGGCGGGCGCAGCTGCCCAGGCTTATCCCAACAAGCCGATCCGCTGGATCATTCCTTACACGCCCGGGGGCCTCACCGATAACGTCACACGGCTGGTGACGCAGAAAATTCAGGAGCAGAACGGCTGGAACATCGTGATCGACAACCGCCCCGGCGCCAACTCCATTCTCGGCGCGGGTCTGGCGGCGAAGGCGACGCCTGACGGCTCCACCGTTCTCACCGTGATCGCCGCCCATGCGGCGAACGCCACGCTCTACGCCGGGAAGCTTCCGTATGATCCCGTAAAGAGCTTCGCGCCGGTGTCCCTTGCCGCAATCGCGCCGCTCATCCTGACCGCAAACAACAATTTCCCGCCGAAAGACGTGAAGGAACTGATCGCATACGCCAAAGCCAACCCGGGCAAGATCTCGTACGGTTCTTCCGGCGTCGGCGCTGCGGCGCACCTCGCCACCGAGCTGCTGAAGCAGACATCGGGCTTGGACATGGTGCACGTGCCCTATAAGGGTACCGCGCCCGCGCTGCAGGACCTGATGGGCGGCAATATCCAAATTCTGGTCGATGTGCCGAGCACGCTGATGCCGCATGTGCGCGGCGGCAAGATCAAGGCCCTGGGGATGTTTTCCGCCAAGCGCATTGCCGGCGCGCCGGAAGTCCCCACACTGGCCGAAGCGGGCGGACCGCCGCTGGAATCGTCTACCTGGGTGTTGTTTCTCGCGCCGGCCGGCACGCCGCGCGAAATCGTCAACCGCCTGGCGGCTGAAACGGCCAAAGCGCTCGCCGCCGGCGACCTGAAGAAACGCCTCGAGACCATGGGCCTGGAGCCGGTGGCCAACACGCCGGAGCAGGCGGGCAAATTCCTCGAAGACGAAGTTGCCAAGTGGTCGAAGGTGATCACGGTCGCCGGGGTGAAGGCGGAGCAGTGAGGCGTTTGACCAACGGAAGATAGCTGACCATGAATGAACCTCGCCGGATTTCCCCTCGAGCTCGACTGCAAGAACTTCTCGCGATCCCGGACAGAGACCGGACCGAGGCCGAGTGGGATGAGCTCAATGAGCTCGAGATCATGCTCGCTTCGCAAAATCGCGAGAAGAACCCGCAGCAGGATGTTCGGCGCAACCTCGCCGCACCCGCAGCCGCCGGTCATCGCAAACCCCTGGGCCGGCCGCAAGGCAAGAAGCAGGTGAAGAAGTTTCACCGACGGCCGCCCAGGGGCAATGTGCCCTGACAGTACCCGGCCGCCCGCCGCCGCGATGCGGTTTCGTCCCCACCCATCGCCAGCGGCTTAGAATGTTGACGCGCTGCAGGAAGCTCGTGTTGACACGTTGCAGGAACGCTTGATTGGCGTAGTCTACGAGACGTAGATTTTTCCAATTGGGGAGACTGTCATGTCGATGCTTCGAGCGATCGTCACCGCCATTGCCGTCGGCGTCACCGCGCCGGCTGTGGCGCAGACAAAGTGGGACATGCCCACGCCGTATCCGGCCAACAATTTCCACACCGAAAACATCGTGCAGTTCGTGGCCGATGTCGAGAAGAACTCGGGCGGAAAGCTGAAGATCACAGTGCACGCGGCTGCCTCTCTGTTCAAGGCGCCCGAGATCAAGCGCGCAGTGCAGGGCGGTCAGGCGCAGATAGGCGAAATCCTCATTTCGGGGTATTCGAACGAGGATCCGCTGTTCGGCATTGACTCCGTTCCGTTCCTCGCTACCAGCTATGCGGAGGCTGCGAAACTTTGGAGCGTTTCGCGCAGGGCGATCGAGGCTCGCTTCGCGCGGCAGGCAATGCTGATCATGTATGCGGTGCCGTGGCCGCCCCAGGGGGTTTATTCGACCAAGCCGCTCAACTCAATCGCCGACATGAAGGGCCTCAAAATGAGGACCTACAACCCGTATACGTCGCGCATCGCCGAGCTCGCGGGGGCGCAGCCCGTCACCATCCAGGCGGCGGAACTGGCGCAGGCCATGGCCACCGGTGCGGTGAACGCCAACATTACCTCGGGTGCGACCGGATACGACACCAAGGCGTGGGAAGTGGTCAAGAACTTCTACGATACCCAGGCCTGGATTCCAAAGAACGTCATCTTCGTCAACAAGGCAGCGTTCGATGCGCTCGACAAGCCGACCCAGAACGCGATGCGCAAGGCCGCCGCGGCCGCCGAGGAGCGCGGCTGGAAGGTCTCCGAAGAGAAGACCAAGTGGTACCTCGAGCAACTCGCCAAGAACGGCATGAACGTTGCATCGCCCTCGCCGCGTTTAAAGGCCGACTTCAAGAAGATCGGCGACACCATGGCTGCCGAATGGCTGAAGACCGCGGGCGCCGACGGAAAGGCGATCGTGGACGCCTACAGGAAATGAACGTCAATCCCGCGCAGGGCGGGGTAGACTGAGAGCCCAGTCTGCGCGGGGGTGACGGCCATGCGCAAGTCGCTCGAGGCGCTGTACGACGCAGCGGGATATCTCGCTGCGTTCTTCATGGTGGGATTGCTCGCCATGGTGCTGGCGAGCGTCGCCGGGCGGCTTGCCGGTTTCCAACTGCGCGGCTCGGACGCCTACGCGGGCTATTGCATGGCGGCGGCGAGTTTTCTCGCGCTCGCGCACACTCTCAAGCGCGGTGAGCACATTCGCGTAACGCTGTTTCTCGAGCGCTTCGAACGGCGCTTCAAGCGAGCACTCGATCTCTGGAGCCACCTGGCGGGCACATTTTTCTGCGCGGTGCTTGCCTACTACAGCGCGCGGCTCGTGTGGCAGTCGCTGGTGTTCAACGACATCTCCCAAGGCAATGACGCCACGCCGCTCTGGATTCCGCAGATCGCCATGGCGGCCGGCTCGCTCGTTCTGTTCGTCGCCATGGTGGACGATCTTATGCTGCTCATCCGGCGCCGGTCCTATCGGACCAAGGCCGTGGACGAACTGAAGGCCGTGGAATAGCGCCATGGACGGGCTTGTCACAGCGTTTCTCATCATCTTGCTCTTCGCGCTGCTCGGAAGCGGGCTCTGGATCGGGCTGTCGCTCATGGGCGTCGCGTGGATCGCCATGCAGCTGTTCAGCACCCGGCCCGTGGGCGACGCCATGGCGGTGACGATGTGGGGATCGCTTTCGTCGTGGACGCTCACCGCGTTGCCGCTCTTCGTCTGGATGGGCGAGATCCTCTTTCGCACCAGGCTCTCCGAGGACATGTTCAAAGGGCTCGCCCCCTGGCTCTCGCGCATTCCCGGGCGGCTGCTGCACACCAACATCGTCGGCTGCACCATTTTCGCGGCGGTCTCGGGCTCGAGCGCAGCTACTTGTGCGACGATCGGCAAGATGACGCTGCCGGAGCTGAAAAAGCGCGGCTATCCGGAGGATATGACCATCGGCACCCTGGCGGGGGCGGGCACCCTTGGGCTTCTTATTCCACCCTCGATCATCATGATCGTCTACGGCGTCACGGCCGATGTATCCATCACCCGTCTATTCATCGCCGGCGTGGTCCCGGGGCTGATGCTGGCAGGGCTTTTTATGGGCTACACCATCGCCTGGGCGCTGGCGAATCGCGACAAGATTCCGCCTCCCGAGGGCGTCATGACCCTCGGCGAGAAGCTCTACGCCTCGCGCCATCTCATCCCGGTGGTCGCGCTTATCGCGCTGGTGCTCGGTTCCATCTATGTCGGCATCGCCACGGCCACCGAGGCCGCAGCCCTCGGCGTGGTGGGGGCGCTCGTCATTTCGTGGGCGCAGGGATCGATGAGCGCCACGGTGTTCCGCGAAAGCCTCATGGGGGCGACGCGCCTGTATTGCATGATCGCGTTCATCCTCGCGGGGGCCGCCTTCCTCACGCTCGCCATGGGATACATCGGGCTGCCGAGGAAGTTGGCCGAGTTCATAGCCGGTTTCGGACTCTCGCAGCTTTGGCTGCTCTTCTGGCTCACGTTGTTCTACATCGTTCTCGGTTGCTTCCTCGACGGGATTTCCATGGTGGTTCTCACCATGGGCGTCGTCCTTCCGACCATCCAGAAGGCGGGTATCGATCTCATCTGGTTCGGGATCTTCATCGTGTTGGTGGTGGAGATGGCGCAGATCACGCCGCCGGTGGGCTTCAATCTCTTCGTGCTCCAGGGCATGACAAAGAAGGAGATCACCTGGATCGCCAGAGTTTCGCTGCCGCCGTTTCTGCTCATGGGCCTTGCCGCTGTTCTGATCTATTGTTTCCCCAGCCTCGTGACCTGGCTCCCCGGGCGGATGTAGGTTGCGCCGGCGCGGCCGTGGCTCAGGGCGGTATTTCAACCGCAATGCTCGCCGCTCGGCGACGCGGAAAACGGCGTTACTGCTCCGGTCGAGGGCGTAAATTGCAGATAGGGGCGATAATCCGTTACCTATCATGCACTCTGCTTCGTTCTCGCTCTTTCTGCTTCTCACGGCGGCTGTCGCCTCGGTGTTCCTAGCGAGGTTCTTTCGTCTTCCCGCCATTCTTGCCTACCTGGGCGTAGGGATTGCTCTCGGCCCACACGGGGCCGCCATATTGGCTAACAGCGATTCGGTGGAAAGTGTTGCCGAATTTGGCGTGGTCTTCCTGATGTTTTCCATCGGACTGGAGTTCAGCCTGCCGCGCTTGAAAGCCATGCGTTCTCTGGTTTTCGGATTTGGCGGCGCCCAGATGGCGGTGACTGCCGTGGGCACTACTTTGGTTACGTGGATCGGGTTTGGTCAGGGCTGGCGCAGCGGCTTGGCAGTAGGGCTCGCGCTGGCGATGTCCTCTACCGCCATCGTGGCCAAACTGCTCTCTGAGCGATTTGAACTGCATTCGCGTTCGGGCCGACAGACCATGGGCGTCCTGCTGTTCCAGGACTTGGCGGTCGTGCCCTGCCTGATCCTGCTCCCGGCGCTGGCCGATCCAGTTGCCCATCCGGCCCGAGCCTTGGGAGTTGCCTTCTTCCAGGCGGCGCTGGTCCTGTCCATCCTGATCTGGGTCGGTCAGCGAACGATGCGCCGTCTCTACGACGCGGTGGCGCGGCAACGTTCGCAGGAGTTGTTCGTACTATTTACCCTTTGGGTTGTCGTGGCTCTGGCCTATGCGACAAGCGCGGCCGGATTGTCGCTCGCGCTGGGCGCCTTTGTCGGCGGCATGCTTGTCTCCGAAACCATTTACCGCCATCAGGTCGCTGCCGACATCCGACCCTTCCGCGACATTTTCCTGGGGATTTTCTTTGTCACCGTAGGGATGATGCTGGATGTGGGGTTCGTCCTCGGAAGCATTGACCGGCTGGCCTTGGCAGTCGCGTTGCTGGTGGTTGGCAAAGGCACCGTGGTGCTGCTGGTCGCGCTGGCCTCGAGAAATTCGCTGGATGTGGCCCTGCGCACCAGCGCCCAATTGGCCCAGGCGGGCGAGTTCGGTCTAGTGCTGATGCAGTTGGCTTTCGAGCAAAAGCTGGTCGGCACCGGCGTGTTTCAGGTAACGGTATCCGCCATGCTGATCTCCATGTTTCTCGCCCCGTTCCTGATCGAGCGGGTTTCGCGTATGACGGGCCTGATGTCCCGGGGCGACTGGGCGCACAAGGCAAAAGTGATCCACGACATCGCGGTGGGCGGCTTTGGCCTGGACCGGCACGTGATCGTGTGCGGTTACGGTCGAACGGGCCAGCAGATCGGTGAATTCCTCGATGGCGAAGACCTGCCCTTTATTGCGCTTGACGTCGACCCGCGGCAGGTGCGGCGCGCCCCGACCGGCAAAGGCAAAGTGTTTTTTGGCAACCCGGATCGCCCGGAGGTACTCAAGGCGGCGGGCCTTGCGCGCGCACGCGCGCTGGTGATCGCCTTTCCGGATGTCACCGCGGCCGAGCGCGTGCTTCGCCTCGTGCGCCAATCGCGTCCGGAAATGCCGGTGATCGTTCGAGCGCCCGACGACACTTCGGTCGCTGCGCTCAAGAAGGCAGGAGCGACAGAGGTCATACCCGAGGTACTGGAGGCCAGCCTCGTCGTTGCTGCCGAAACGCTCACGCAACTCGGTGTTCCACTCGAACGCACGATGGCCCAGGTACGGGCGATGCGAGCAGATCGGTATCCTTCCCTGCGGGCGTATTACCGAGACAGCGGCAGCAGTCGGACTGAAAAAGCCGAGACGCTACGATAGAACGCAGTCTCGCGCTCCCCGCATCGATCTCGATCAGCGCCGAATGCGCCGTGCTCAGACCGTCTCGAACGCAACCGCCTTCATGGAGGCAGCGAAGCCGTCAAAGGCCTCGTTCACCTTCTTCCAGTTCTTCAGAGCCTTCATGTTGCCGAGCCAGCGCTTGACGTTCGGGTAGGCCGACAGGTCGGAGCGGATCGCTTCGGCCAGCGCGACGAAGGCAGCGCCGTAGTAGTCGGCAATGGTGATCTTGTCGCCGCACAGATAAGCGTTCTTGGGACCGATCAGCTTTTCGTCCAGCACCTTCATCCAGGTCTTGGCGCGCTCCTTGGCCCAGGCGAGCGTTGCCTTTTGCACTTCATCGGTCGGCCGCTTGTGGCCTGGAAACATCTGCGGGTAGACCAGCCCATAGGCGAGATCGCGGCAGAGTTGCGTATTGACCCAGTCCATCATTTCGTTGACCCGCGCGCGCGCGCGTAGATCCTTCGGATAGGCCGGCGAGCCGGTCTTCTCGGCGAGGTACTTGAGGATCGCCGAACTCTCGGTCAGGCGGAAATCGCCGTCCTCCAGCACGGGAACCAGGCGGCTGGGATTGATCTGCTCATAGGGCGGCTGCGTGTGCTCGCCGGTGAACAGGTCGACGATCTGGAACTCGACGTCGAGCCCGCTCTCTGCGGCATAAAGCATGAGTGGACGGCTGGTCGTCGATGCGGGATGATAGTAGATCTTCATGGCATTGCCTCCTGGCAAGTATGAGTTGCCGCTTTGCTCTCTATGGATGCCCAGCGGTCGAGGGCAAATGCAATACTAGGACAAATTTTTCCGATTCGCAGCGATGATCGCAATTGAAAACGTCGACCATATCGGCATTCGCATTACGGACAAGGTGCGTGCGCTTGCGTTCTACGAGATGCTCGGTTTCGAAGTCGCGCAGGAGGTCGAATTCGATGCGGTGGTAATCCTCAGGAATGCCGCCAGCGTCGAGCTGAATCTCATCGTCAACGGTGTCGACAAGTCCGGCGGCAGGAATATCTTGATGGACGTACCGGACAAACATCCGGGTCTCACCCATGTCGCGTTCCGCGTTGCCGACATCAGGGCGGTCATGGCAACGCTCAAGCGGCACGGCGTCAAGATCACTCAAGGGCCGGTGACTTTCGGCGACGGCCATGTGTCGGTGTTCGTGCGCGACCCGGATCGGAATGTCATCGAATTGCGCGCGCGCCTGGCCAAAGAAGACGCCGATAAAATCGAAGGCCTGGTGTTCTACGATCCCAAGGCTTGACTGCGTCATTGGCCTGTCTGTACTGACGACTCGCGGCCGTGCGGCGCCGCGAAATCGAGCGCCGGCCCCACCGGCACCAAACCGGTGGGATTGATGCGGGGGTGGCTGCGGTAATAGTGCTCCTTGATCTGCTCCAGATCGACGGTCGCGGCGACCCCGGGAAACTGGTACAGCTCGCGCGTATAGGCCCAAAGCTTGTCGTAGTCCACAAGCCGCCGCAGATTGCATTTGAAATGCACGTAGTACACGGTGTCAAAGCGCACCAGCGTAGTGAACAGCCGCCAGTCCGCCAGGCTGAGAACGGCGCCGCACAGATAACGGTGCTGCCCAAGGTGCTCCTCGATCGTATCCAGTGTCGCAAACAGTTCACGTGCAGCGGCTTCGTACTTGTCCTGCGCGGCGGCAAACCCTGCCCGGTAAACCCCGTTGTTGACCGTGCGATAGATGATTTCATTCCAGCGCTCGATCTGCGGCTGCAGCGCCTCGGGATACAGGTCGGGCAGCTCGCGCGATGCGAACGCGTCGAACTCGCGGTTGAGCATGCGAATGATCTCGGAGGACTCGTTGCTGACGATCGTCCCTGTTTCCCTGTCCCAGAGCACGGGCACGGTCACGCGTCCCGTATAGTCGGACTTCGCTTTCAGATAGACATCGCGCAGGAACGCGGTCGCGTTCACGCTATCGCGCGTGCAGCCGCGGCGCTCGCTAAAGCTCCATCCCTCGGGCCCCATATACGGATCGACGATCGACACGGTGATTGCGTCCCCCAGCCCCTTGAGGGCGCGCAGGATCAGCGTCCGGTGGGCCCATGGGCAGGCGAGCGAGACATACAGGTGGTAGCGCCGCGCCTCGGCGCGAAATCCGGAAGAACCGTCGGCCGAGACCCAATCGCGAAACAGCGAGTCGTTGCGGACGAATTCGCCCCTCTTGGTCTGATAGGCGATGTCCTGCCACAGGCCGTTCACCAGCATGCCCACGGTTTTGCCCTCCACTGGTCCGTATCCGCGCCGGATCCGTCTCCGACCCGGGTGAGACACTAGCCGGGCTTGGCCGTTCCGCTGGCAGCCCTCTGCAGCCGAAATGCCGTCAGCACCTGAGCCTTGAGGTTGTAATCGAACAGAGCCACCCGTTCCTGAAGAAATTCCGCGGCGATCGTTGCGGCGTCGAGCGGCGCCAGCTCCAGATGGGCGCTGGCCTCGCCGCCGCCGGTGACTATCGTCATTCCGGACTTGCGCGCTATGCGCATCATCGCGGTATTCTCGGTGAGGCAGTACATGAACAAAGTGCGGATAAATCGGTTGCGCGCGAAACCCGCGGCGCGCTCGAACAGCGCCGAGCCGATTCCGCGGCGGCGATGGCCCTGCAGCACGCTCACCCCAAGTTCCGCAACGCCTTCAGACACTGCGACGTGCGCCACCCCCCGCAGCGATAGATTGTTCGCGAACACACCGAAGGCGGCGTCGCGGTCGAAATCGATGCGCGCGACATAATCGCGAATTGCGGCGTCGGAAATCGGAGTGCCAAAGCGAAGCCTGCGGTCTTGCGCGCCTAGCGCGAGGAAGTGCGCCGTAATCGCGCCGCGGTCCGAAGCCGTCAGGCTCTTTGTCAAGGTCATCACTTCCGGCATGGTTTTCCCTTGCAGTGCTGATCGACGGGGCGCCGCCGAAGACCGGCGGCGCCGCTGGAGCCGAACACAACCGCATTTCATCGATCCTCTAGGAATGGGCCGGTTGCGCCGCTACCTGCGGAAAACGGCGTGCTACGCGTTCCCGGGTTTGCACTCCCCGGCGTTTTTCGAGCTCCTGCCACCCGTTGTGCGACTGATTTTCGCCCCGGCGGGCCATACGAAATCGAGTATGCCCTCGACCTTTTGCAGGTACGCCTTGGCGATTGCGCGCTCCCGTTTGCTCATCCGCACCTTGTCTAACCCGTTAAGCATGTTGATTTTGCTGTCCGTATTCATATTCACGTTCCTCAGGTCAAAACGGCTTTGAACTCAATATAATGCGCTGCACAATAGTCGTTCTTTATGAACGAATCGTGACAATTCAACGCTATCCAATGCAAATTAGACATCGAATAATGCGGAGTGTTGCATGGCAATATGCTATTTCGAGCTGGCCGGTGACAGCCAAGTGCCGGGAAAGGGTTCAGACTTGGTTGGAACCGACGAAGGGAAGACCTAAGCGCCTTGCCCTCTACAAGGCGCCGGGCAACCGCTTCTACGCCTTTAGCAACCAGCGCTCGATCCGGCGAACGCGTTCTCAGACAGGCTGCACATCGATCCCGGGAACTGCTACCCGCGGGACCCAGATTTCAGAAACGATGATGAGACGGAAGACGAAGAGTCAGAAGATGACGAGCAGGAGATTAGAGGTGAAACCCTCGCTTGCTGAATTCTTTTGGACGCAATCCAGCGCGCGAAGACATGGTGCGACAGATTTTTCCAAATCCCTGCAGGGATTGGAACCGCCGTTTACCGATGGACGAGTGCCTCGGACGGCTCGCGGCGAACCCAACCCCCGCAGGGCCGTGGCTCACACGAAATAACCGACGATGAGCCCGGCGAGGAACGACCACAATGAAACAGTCAACATGACAATCTCCTTTGTCGATGAAGCTGGACGGACAATAGCGGAAACTTTTCGTCGGGCCCAGATACAAATTGTGAGTTGTCATTGAGACAGTCCGCTCGTACGGCCGTGACAATTTCTCCATTGGCGTAGAACTCATCTATCTGCCGATATGCCGCGCAGTTTTCCCGTTCGCGCTAGGCCTGAACCAAGCCGCGGCGAATGGCATAGCGGACAAGCCCCGCCGCGTTGTGGATGTCGAGCTTGCTCATGATGCGCATGCGGTGCGACTCGGCGGTCTTGAAGCTGACGCCGAGGATCTGCGCCACTTCCTTTGTGCTCTTTCCCTCGGCGATCAGCTGCAATACCTGCAGTTCTCGCTCGGTCAGCGGATCTTCCTTGAAATTGGTCTTGTTGAGATACGCATCGACCACGGCCCGCGAGATACCTGGGCTCAGGTAGATCGAGCCGCGGGACACCTCGTTGATGGCCCTGACCAGATCGCCCGCCGCTTGCGCCTTGAGAACGTAGCCGCGAACGCCGGCTTGAAGCGCCCCGAGGACGTAGGCTTCTTCCTCGAACATGGTCAGCAGAATGGTTCGCGTGTTCAACAAGCGCTTGTGGATCTCGCGCGCGGTTCCGATCCCGTTCAGGATCGGCATTCCGAGGTCGACGATGGCCATATCCGGACTCAGGCGGCGAGCCAGCCGTATGGCTTCGCGGCCGTCGGAGGCTTCCCCGACGACTTCGAAACCTTCGCGCTCCAGGAGCGTCTTGAGGCTTTCCCGGAACATGGTGTGGTCGTCGGCGAGCAGAATCTTCACGAGTCTTTCTCCTCAGGAGTCCTTCTGCGGCGGCAGGGAAATGCGAATCGTCGTTCCCTGGCCCGGGGCGGAAGTGATCTGGAAATCACCTCCCAAAGCCAAAATTCGCTCTTCCATTCCGACAAGCCCGAGGCCGCGCTGCGCGTTACGGATGCGCACGATCGAGACGTCGAAACCTGCCCCGTTGTCCCGGATCAGGCAATGCAGCCTGCCGCCCTCTTTCCACATTCGGATGCTCGCGCGTGTGGCCCGCGCATGCCGCGCTACGTTGGCCAAGGCCTCCTGCACGACCCTATAGACCGTCGTGTTCACCGTCTGCGAGAAATCGCGCGGCGTCGATCCGTTCACTGTGACGACGAGCCCCGTACGCTTCGCGATCCCCTCTGCCAGGAACTGCACGGCCGGCACGAGTCCCAGCTCGTCGAGAATCGGCGGATGCACCTCGTGGGACAAGCGCCGCAGGTGTTCGCGCGCCTGGTCCAGGTGCGCGGTGATGCGGTGGGCACGCGCGACGGCGGGCTGCGGCAGATCGCGCGCGATTTCCGCCAGATCGAGATAAGCCTCCGCGAGGAGCGTTCCGGCCTGATCATGCAGAGCGTGGGCGACACGCTTGGCTTCTTTCTCCAGCATATCGTTCATCCGGCGCAACGCCGCGTTGGCCTCCTGATTGCGCAGATGAAACATCTCGAACGACGACAGGCTTTCGCGCAGATAGCGGCTGGCGGCATCGACCTGGCGCGCCAGCTCGTCGCCGTCGGGCGCAGTCTTGCGAAGCACGCTCACGAGCGCATCTCCGTGGGCGTCGATCAGGCCGAGAAGGCCCATGTTGGATGCCACCGCCTGCCGGCCGATTTCATAGGCTTGATGCAAGGCTTCTTCGCACTCGTTGGATACGTACTCCTGCAGCGCCTTCTTGTATCTCTCGATGACGTCCCGTGTGGTGCTGTCCATGTCCATGAAATTCATCTCACGAATCGCGCCACCAGGACCAGAACGTCATCGGTGCGCTTGCCGAAGCGGGCCGCCAAATCGTCGGCGATGCGCTGCGGTTCCCAGTCCGGCTTCACGCTCTCGGCGAAATCTCCGCCGATGCCGTCGGTCGCAAGAATGAGCACGTCGCCGCGCACCACCGGCAGCGTTGCGGTGTGAAGCGGCGGCAACTGTTTTCCCACCACACCTGCGCGCAGCAGAAGCGTTTCGGATTTTCGGCTGAACGCTCCTGCCCTGCGGCGCAGCGCCCCCGCGACGTTCCCCACCCCGAGCCAAATCATCGTTCGCGTCTCGGCGTCGAGCTTCGCCAGGCTCATGACCACACCGCGTCCTGCGCGCAAGCGGTTGTGGCATCGCTGCACGAGCGACGTGAGGGATTCAGAGGCGCCGTGTTCCTGGATGATGCTTGTGGCCTCGAGCGCTGCCGCCGCTGCGTGGGAGCCGTGGCCCACGCCATCCACCACTGCGACCAGCGCGTGTTGGTCGTCAGCCACCACAACATGCCGGTCGCCGCACTCGGATTGACCTGAGAGCGTGCGGGTTTGCACTGCCCAGTCAATGACGCCCGCCATCATTCGTATAGAGCCACTTCTTGATGGTCACCGTGGTGCCTTTGCCGAGCTGCGACTCGACGTCCATTCCGTCCATGATCCGGCGCACACCGGAAAGACCCAGTCCCATACCCCCGGAAGTGGTGTAACCGCCGATCAGTGCGCGCTGAACGTCCTGGATGCCCGGCCCTTCGTCGCGAAACGTAATGGCAACTCCGAGGCGATTGCCGTCACGGGTCGCCTCCATCGACATCGTCCCGTATTTGGCATACAGGACAATGTTGCGGGCGAGCTCTGAAATAGCCGTCGCGATGAGTGTCGCTTCGATGGACGAAAAGCCCACCTTACGGGCGAGTTCCCGCCCCTGCTGCCGGGCGGTCACGACGTCTGTGAACGTGGACACCGCGACATTTATCTTGTTCTTCAAGTGTCCAGCTATCTCCACGGTCGTCCGACGCACGCAAGGCGTTATTTGACGCTGGACTTTTGCAACCTTCGCTTGCCGTCCAGATACGCGATACCGTCCTCCAGATCCAGCGCGGTCGACACCCCCTCGAGGCGAAGTCCGAGCTGCACCATCGAGAACGCTACCTCGGGCTGGATCCCGACCATGACCGTCTCGGCTCCACGCATCCTGACCATCTGGGCAAGGTCCCGCAAGGTGCGAGCCGAAAACGAGTCCATCACGTCCAGGCCGGTCACATCGATAATGACGCCTTGAGCCCGCTGGCGGCCGACTTCCTCCACCAGACGGTCCCGGAGGACAGTCAGGTCCTCGTCCGAGGGCAACGCCTGCGCCATGGCAATAAGGTAGTCGCGCTGCCTGAAAATAGGAACGCTGGATGCCACTTGTCAGATCTCGTAGGGGTTCTATGGTTCCAATTCCAAAGACTTATTGTCGATGGGGACGACCTTGTAACCGAGCAGCCTTTCGGCCTCTTCGATTCCGCCCTGCAGGTCGCCGACTGTGGCCATCTTGCCCAGCGGCACGCCGATGGTGACCAGCGTCTGAGCGATCTCGGGGGAGATCCCCGTCACAATGACCTCTGCGCCCACCAGGCGGGAGGCCTCCACTGTCTGCACCAGATGGTTGGCGACGGAGGCATCCACGCCTGAGACGCCCGTGAGGTCGATCACGACGACCTTGGCGCGATTGAGGCGGATGCCGTTCAGCAGTTGTTCGGTGAGTTGCCGCGCGCGCTGCGGATCGATGATGCCGATGATGGGCAGGATCAGCAGTCGTTCACGCACCGGCAGGACCGGTGTAGACAGCTTGAGGATGGCCTCCTGCTGCTGTCGGATGATGCGTTCGCGCTCTTGTACGAAACCGACAGCCACCGTGTTGGCGATGCGGTTGGCCGCCGGTTCGTAGGCGTCGAGAATGCGTTCCAGGATTTCGCGATGCTCTCCGTACTTCCCGAACAGCGAGCGCGCCAGGACATCGCGCAGCAGGAGCACGATTCCCACCACTTCATAAGTCTCGACGCCGCGGGGGATGATCCGCCCCGAGAGGTCCCTGGCATACGCCTCGAGCGCTTCGGTCGAGCCGGTTTCGAGCGTGCCGAGGTAGTTGTCGTAGACGGCTCCACATTCAACCAGAATTTCCTCGGTCGTCATCGTGGACAGGAACGCGGCGCTCATGATCCGCCGCGCCCATTCCTCGCAAAGCTGGCTCCGCTGCTGTCTCAAATGCCCGACCAGTTCCCGCAACACGTCGCTGTAGACCGCTTCGGTCTGCGCCGGCGCATCGGCTTGGGCTGCACGGGGGAAAGCGCCGCGCTCGCGATGTGTTTGCGACTTTGAGTCAGCCTGTGCATTCATGATCCCTCCGCCTCCACGATTCACTCCGGCAATCCCCCGATACACCGCTGGGCCATAGCGTCCATGATAGGTGCTATGCCTGATAAACCTATCCGTTAATTACCTGATTTTCGGGCTTGCCGATTACCGAGGATCAGCTTGCCCCCCACCCTCGGGCAGTTTCTTCGCCGGGCGCGCCGGTGATCAGCGAAAGGGTAGCCAGCAATAACAGAGACAGCGCATGGCGGCGGACGTTCAGCAGTCCGCACAATGCGCTACGCCGCCGATGCCGGTGTTACGGCGGACCCGAAGCGACCCTCCCGCCACGCGAATGAACCGGCGCGCGCAGGCGATTGCCGAGTCGCTATTCAGATAAACGCCGGACTGCCTATCAGGTCTTCGCCGCCTGGGCGCCGGTCCTGGTTTTCGCAAGAATGCCGGTCACCAAATCGTCACATTTCCGTCATATGCATATCCAAGATGTGGGCAGTCTTGCCGAAACGCCCGAGCCGTGCCCGTTGCGAATCGCGATCCTCGCCGAGCAACGCTACCTGGCGCAGGCCCAGCCGCGCGGCATGAGCGCCGCCCTGAAGGCGGAGGGACATGACGTGTCCCTGATCGACGCTCGCGCCTACGAGGTGGCAAAAGGCGTTGGACTGGACGGCTTCGACCTGATCGTGGTGCGGGGCCGCAGTTGGAGCGTGCTCACCCTGCTTGCGCGGGCCGAATCGTGCGGGAAACCGGTCCTCAATTCGCGCTTGTCGATCGCCGCGGTCCACAACAAGGCCGATATGGCGATGGCCCTCGCATATGGCGAGGTGCGCACGCCGCGAACCTTTATCGGCCGGGTGGCTGATCTGGCGAAATACGTCCCCGCGGCGTGCTATCCGCTCATTCTCAAGCCCACGTTCGGCGACAACGCGAACGGACTTCAAATCGTCGACACCTGCCGTGCTCTGCGAAGTCTGCAATGGCCCGAGGAAACGGCATTGGCGCAACAGTATCTTCCCAACGACGGCTATGACATCAAGCTCTACGGCATCGGAGATGAGCTTTGGGCTGTGCGCAAGAGTTCTCCATTGGCTGGGCCGCGCAAGGCACAGACGTGCGCCGAGTTATTGCCGCTGACGCCGGAGTTCAAGGCGTTGGGGCGCCAATGCGCGCAGCTCTTCGGCCTGCATCTCTACGGAGTCGATTGCATCCAGACTCCGGAGGGTCCGGTGGTGATCGAGGTCAACGAATTTCCCAACTACACCGGGGTGCCCGATGCCGACCGAGCCCTCGCCCGATATGCAATCCAGTACGCGCAGCGATGCGCAAAGGAGCCGTCATGAAGATCGGAATATTCACCCTTGATCGTTCGCAGGGGAAAGTGCAGTCCATCATGCCCGAGGTGGTCCGGCTGCTCTCCGGATGGGGCGCAAGAGTGGACGCCATTTGCCCGGAACGGCGATTGACCGACCTTGGTCGGTTGCGGGTCGAGCACGATCTCTACATCCTCAAGGCGGCCACTGATCTGGTCTGGAGCGTCGCCGGGGCCTTGCACGCGGCCGGTGCAAGGATTCTCAACCCTTATCCGGTCGCGGCCCAGATGCGCGACAAGATCATCGCGGCGCGGATACTGCAGCAGGCCGGCATTCCGACGCCCGATACCTATGTGACTTCGCGCGCGGAGCAACTCGCGCCGCTGCTCGACGAAGGACCGCTGGTGGTCAAGCCCTACAGAGGCTCGCAGGGCCGGGGTGTGCGCAAGGTCTGGGACACCGACGAACTCGACGACGTGCCGAGCGACGACGGGCCGGTGTTCGCCCAGCGCTATCACAAACCCGAAGGGCTGGACCGCAAGATCTATTGCATCGGCGGTCAGTTGTTCGGGGTGGAGCGCGTGTGGCCGGCCAAGACCTACGAGGAAAAACTCGGCCGACCGTTCACGATTTCCCCAGAGCTGCACGACATCGCCCTGCGTTGCGGCCGCGCCTTCGGCGTGGACTTGTTCGGCATCGACGTGATCGAAAGCGATGGCCGCTGGTATGTGGTGGACATCAATAGCTTCCCCGGCTTCAAAGGGGTTCCAGATGCCGCATTGCGCGTTGCCGACTACATCTACACCGCAGGCCAGGCTGGTGTCGAAGCGGCCCCGCCGGTACTCGCCCTCAAGGAGGCCATTGCATGAAGACCATCGTTATCGGCCCTGGGCGCATCGGTTGCGGTTTCGCCGGTCAGCTTCTGCGCTCGTCAGACCACGAAGTGACCTTTCTTGCCCGCAATCGCGAGCTGGTGGAGCACCTGAATCGGCTCGAGCGGTATCAGGTGCGGCTCACCGACGGCGTCGAATGCCGTGAAATCATCGTCGACGGCGTGCGGGCGGTCGGCGCGGAATCGCCAGATGCTGCGGCGCGCGAACTGGCTGACGCGGACCTGATCGTGACCGCGGTTGGGGCCGGCAATTTAGCGTCGATCGCGCCGCTGATCGCCGCGGGGCTAAGTCGGCGGGAGGCTCCCGTCAACGTGCTCGCGTTCGAGAATCTGAGCGATGCGGGGGCCCATCTGCGGCGACTGGTCGCTTCCTATCTGCCACACGGATTCCCGATTGCATCCCACGGCTTTTCAGGCGCCGTCGTCAGCCGGGCGGTGACCCGGATGCTGGGGAATCCGGCGGCAGACGAACCGTTGAAGTTTGTCGGCGATCCTCCTGAGGACTTTGTGGTGAGCGGGCCGGACCTGCGCGGCTCGCTCGCGCAGATCCAAGGGATGATCGTTGCCGAGGATTTGTCGGCCTGGATGAAACGCAAGCTCTATATCTTCAGCGCCGGACACGCGACCTGTGCGTACCTGGGTTTCCTCAAGGGGTACCACTACATCCATACCGCCATCCGCGACCCGGAAATCCGCGACGCGGTGCTCGCTGCGATGCGCGAGGGGCAACGCGGCCTGGCCGCTTTGTACGGGGCGGAATTCGCAGGCGGCGAAAGCGATCTCCTCGACATCGTGAAGCGCTTCGAGAATGCGGCGCTTCAGGATACGGTGACCCGGGTCGGACGCGACCCCTCGCGAAAGCTGGCTTCCGGTGACCGCCTGGTCGGCGCTGCGCAGTTGGCGCAAAAAGCGGGTGTCCGCCCTGAAGGGCTCGGACTCGCGGCGGCGGCGGCACTGTGTTTCGATCCGGACGACCCTTCCTCCGCACGGCTGCAGCACGAAATCAACAGCGCCGGCTTGGACCAGGCCTTGCACCGGGTGTGCGATCTCGATCCCAACCGCGGGTTGGGTCGCCTGGTCGGGGACGCATGGGCACGATTGGCGCTTGGTTGGCAGAAGGACAACGTACTGCTGAGTTTGAATCGAATGCTATGGGCTTGGAAATCAACGCAGCACTGCGCTGCCTTGCATGCACGCAGGGGTGCGCACTCGCGCAAAAGGAGAGCAAAAGATGCACATCGATTTGCAGTCAGATCGAACCGAATTACCCAGCATTGAAACCGGCTGGATCGGTGAACTGGTTGAAAGAGTCTGGCGAAAGCTGGATGGGAAAGTCCCCCGCGAACGCATCGTCACGTTCGCCGTCGAGGCGGCGGCGAGATACGCCGATGCGCGGGTAAACACGTTTGTCCCGATTCTGATCGAGCGCCGTCTGTGGGAACGATTGCAGCCAGAACTACCGAGGGTAAAGGCAGATGATGAAGCTGTATTTCATGCTGGTCCGGCGAATCCCGCCGGAGGAGAGCCCGGTCCTGAGGGAAGTCTTCAGCACATTGAGGAGGCGTGGATTTGAGATCGAATCGGGCATCGCCGAGGAACTGGTCAGTCTGCCGGATCGGCTTGCGCCGAGCCACGACCTCTACGTCCTCAAATCACACACCCAGTTGTCGCTGAGCATCGCCGGGGTGCTGGATTCCCAGGGCGCGCGCATCCTCAACCCTTACGCAAGTTGTGCCGCCACCCAGAACAAGATCGTTGCCTCGCGCCGCCTGGCCGCGGCGGGAGTGCCGGCGCCGCGCTGCTGGGTGACCGGAGACTTGGCGTTGATGCGATCGATTGCGGAGAAGCGCCCGCTCATCATCAAGCCATATCTAGGACACCGCGGCGCCGGCATCCACATCGTGCGCGATCCGGACCAACTGGGCGCCGTTGCGCCGGAGGGTCCGGTGTTGATTCAGGAATATGTTCAAGGCAGCGGCGAAGACCTGAAAGTGTACGTGGTCGGAGACCGGGTTTTTGCGGTGCGCAAGGCTTTTTCTCCGACGAGCTTTGCGCAACCCGGGCGGGCGTGTTCGGTCGATTCCGCGGTTCGCGATATTGCCTTGCGCTGCGGAAAGGCCTTCGGCCTCGGCTTGTACGGACTGGATGTCATAGAGAGTCCGGACGGTCCGGTCGTGGTGGATCTGAATTTCTTTCCCGGCTACAAGGGGGTCCAAGGCGTCGCTCCGCTCATTGCCGAGTACATCGAGGCCTACGCGCATGAGCGCCAATGCCAGCTTGTGCCCGAATCGGACTCTGACAGACAACGGGAAAACCTGGCCTGCGAGGTGCCGGAGTGAAATTCAAACTTGGTTCCGACAGCATCGCGATCCTGACCATGATGGGAGAGGGATTCTTCGCCCGCTTGAGCTTCAGCGTGGTGGGTTTCGCCTTGCCGCTTTACGCACGGAGCCTGGGGTTGACGCTGAGCGAGATCGGCCTGCTGATCTCGCTGAACGTCGCAGTCGCCATGGCCTTGAAGCCTGTCATGGCCCGCAACGCAGACCGCTCCGGCTGGAGGCGCAGCATTCTGGCCGGCGTCGGAATACGAGGCCTGGTGCCGCTGCTGCTGGCATTTTCCTCATTGCCCTGGCAATTGTTCGGCATCCGTGCCGTCCATGGCATGTCCGAGGCGATGCGCGATCCACCGGTCAACACGCTTCTCGCCGTGCACGGCGAGAAGCGCAACGCCGTGGCCTCCGCCTTCGCTTGGTACGCCACCGCGAGAAGCGTGGGGGCCTCGCTCGGCCATGCCGTCTCCGGGGTGCTGCTGACCTTGACTGCATCCAATTTTTCGCTGGTATTTATCGTCGCCTTCGGCCTGTCGGCAGTGCCGCTCGCGCTCGTCGCCCGCTGTGTCCCGCGGGACAGCGAGCGGGCCCAGGCAGGCGGAAACAAGACCGAGACCGCAGCGACGCCCGCTGCGCAAGACGAAACGGCGAGCAGCGCGGTGACCCGACCGCCGCCCAAAGCGTTCGCAGTGGCCGGACTCGGTCTGTTCATGAGCACTACGGCTCAAATGCTCCATGGGCTGTTTCCGATCCTGGCGACGGAATACGGCGGCTTGAGCGCGGCGGAAACGGGCATTCTCTACGCGCTCTCGACGTTCGTGGTCCTGTTCGCGGGCCCGCTTTTCGGCTGGCTGTCGGATCGCGTGAGCCGCGATGTCGTGCTCATGGTGAGGGGCGGCGCGAATATCGTTTCTTCGGGCGTGTATCTGGCCGCCCCGAACTTTCCCGGCATCGCCGTCGGCAGGTGCGTGGATGACATGGGCAAAGCCGCGTTCCGGCCGGCCTGGGGCGCCATGATGGCGCTGGTTTCGGCCTCGGACAGCAAGCGCCGGGCCACCACGATAAGCATCACGAGCCTGGGGCAGGACGCGGGCGAGATCATCGGCCCGGTGCTCGCCGGATTGCTTTGGAATACCTGGGGGATCGCCGTCATGCTGGGCGTCCGAATTTTTCTTGCTGTGGTCACCGAATGCTATGCCCTGATTTTGGGCCGAAAGGTGCACGCGGCCGAGCCTTAACGTGAAAGTCGCGCAGCGACTCACGATCCGCCCCTCGCCCGCCCTGCGGGAGAGGGGCGGGGGTGAGGGAAACGCGCCGAGGCGCTCGCCGGAAAACAGCGGTCGGCCAAGCGGATGACTGACTCTCAGGGGATGTTGATGTTGAGTTGTTTATTGCATAGGAGGTAACGCGATGTTGAGAAAACTGATGTTGGATAGGAATCGGATTGCGGTGATTTGTCTTGCTCTGTCGGTGGCCGCTTTCGGCGCCAGCCTGGCCGGTGCGCAGCCCACCGTCTCCCCCCGCTTGACACTGCAGGCATCGGGCGTGCAAGACCAGGACGACCTCGCGTTCTGGCTCCACCCGACCAAGCGCGACTTGAGCACGATCGTCACCTCGGACAAGTCGGCGAACAAGCTCTTCGTGTACGACCTGGAGGGCAAGACCCTGCAGGAGATCGCCGCACAGAAGCCGGGCAACGTGGACGTGCGCTACGGGTTCACTCTGGGCAAGGAATCCGTCGACGTTGTCGCTTTCAACGAGCGAAAAACAAACAAGATCCGGGTATACAAGGTGAATTCGTCCAACCGCCGACTCGAGCAGATCGACGATGGCAACATCGACTCGGGTCCCAACTACGGCTTCGCCCTCTACAAGCACGTCAAGACGGGCCGGCTGTACGCATTTTCCAGTTCGAAGGCCGACGACCATTCGAAGGCCGGCACGGCAGTCAAGCAATTCGAACTGGTCAATTCAGGCAACGGCCGCGTGTCGGCGGTCGGGCCGCTGCGTGAATTCAAGATGAGCGGCACCGTCGAGGGCATGGTCGCCGACGATGAGGAAGGCAAGGTCTATCTGGCCGAAGAAAACGGCGGAATCTGGAAATTCGATGCCGAGCCGGACCAACCTGCCGCCGGAGCGAAAGTCGTTTCGCCGGGCGAGAACGGGATGATCGGCGATATCGAAGGCTTGGCGATCTACTACATGCCCAACGGCGAGGGCTACCTCATCGCCTCCAACCAGGGCACGAGCACGTTCAGGATTTATGATCGCAAGTCTCCGCACAAATATGTCGGGGCTTTTGCGGTCGGCGGCGTCATGAACACCGACGGGCTGGAAGTCATCAACGTGTCCCTGAACGCCAAGTTCCCGCGGGGAGTATTCGCCAGCCACAATGGACGTGCCGAGCCGCATGCGGTTCAAGTCGTGAAGTGGGACGACATCGCGTCGGCGCTGGGTTTGCGGGTCGATACCAGTTATTGGGATCCGCGCAAGGGATCGCCGGCCGGTTCGGCTGCCACGGCGGTCGCCGCTCGCGCCTCCGAAGCGCCCGGCAAAGCCGGTGCCGCGGCTGGCGCCGAGAAGGACAAGGGGCTCCCCGCCGCGACCGCTGCCCTCGTTCGCGTGGGTAAGGTGGACGATGACGAAGGGCGCTTTCGGGTCGAAGCCAATTGCAGCGACAACGTCGCTGCCGGCGTGACTCCCACGGCCAAACTCAACGATATCCCGGTGCGCAACGGGCAGACCGTGAAATTGGAATTGGATGACAAGCCCAAGGTCAAGACGAAGGACGACGTTCTCGAAGTCGAAGGCCCGGAGTTCCGCCTGGTCGTCGCCTGCCGGGATGCCGCAGGCAATGAGCAGATCGCGACCGCTGCGCCCCGGTTTGCCGATAAGTGGGAAGTCATCGCCTCCGAATTGGGCGTGAGCGTCGAATCCCTTCTCGAGGAGCCGTGGAAGACTGCAGCGAACGGCGCCACGGCCAGCGCCGGCCCCGCGGCAAACGCCTCCGGTAAGGCCGGTGCGGCGGCTGGCGCGAAAAGCGGCAAGGTACTTCCCAAGGCGACCGCGGCTTTGGTCGCGGCGGGCAAGGTCGAGGATGACGAAGGGCGCTTCCGCGTCCGGGCCGCTTGTACCGGCAACGCCGACGCCGGCGTGACTTCCTTTGTCAGGCTCAACAAAATCCCGGTGGGCAACGGACAGACCTTGAAGTTGGAGCTCGATGATCAGATCAAGGTCAAGAAGAAGCGCGATTACCTTGAGGTCAAAGCCCCGGAGTTCCGTCTTCTCGTTGCCTGCCGCGATGCCGCCGGGAATGTGCAGACCGCGACCGCCACGCCCCAGTTTGTCCGAACCGCTCGCTAGCACAGCGTGCTCAAGCGGGTGGTGCCGCCGCGGGCTGAAATAGCTCGCGGCGGCTTGCACTCGCCGCGCGTGACGCGGCGGCGATCCTTCGAACCCAAGTGAACACGAGGTGAACTATGCAAGCTGTCTTCTTGGACGCATGTGGGGTGCTGTATCGCCGGCAGCGCCGCTATCGCTATCTCCTCGCCTTTTTGCGGCGCCGGCGGCTGCCGGTGCCTACGCCGGCCGAGCTGCAAGGGATACGAGAGCGAATCAAGCGGCAGGTACCGGCCGCGGACCGCGACGCGAGATACGACGCGTTTCTGCTCGCACTGAGCGTCAGCGATCCGGCGAGCCGGGCCGACGGGCGCCGGGTCCTCTGGCAAGAGGCGGGGGAGATCAGTCTCTTCCCCGAAGTCCCCGAGACCCTTCGGACCCTGAAGGCGCGCGGATTCAAGCTGGGCGTCATCACCAATACGACGAGGACCAGCCTCCAAAAGCGGCGTTGGCTGGAGAACAGCGGCATCGATGTGCCGTTCGACAGCTTCATCGCTTCCTGCGAGGTCGGCGTGGCAAAGCCGCATCAGCGCATTTACGAATTGGCGCTGGCGCAGTGTCAGGTTTCTCCCGGCGCGAGCTTGTTTGTCGGGCACGAAGAGACGGAGCTGATGGGCGCGCGAGCCGTCGGCATGAAAACCATCGCATTCGGCAGCGCGGCCGAAGCCGGTGATGAATACATCGCACGGTTCGCCGAATTGCTGGAATTGCCCTATTTGCAGAGCCCGAGCCGTGCGGGGTCAGTGTGGACGTCACGGAGACTAGCCAACGCCCCGCTGATCCGCTGAGCGTCAGCGGCCAGGAGAAAGGAGAGATATAACATCACCGGCCCGATATTTTTCACGGCGGGGCTGCTTGGGCTGTTTTCTTTGACCTGCACACCCTATGCGGTAGCGCAAGCGACGACGCCCAAACCGGCGAAGGAAGACGTGCTGGATCCGTCATCGGCCCCCGACACCAAGTACCAACTTACCCCTTCGCTCAGTTACGGCGCCACGGCCGAAATCGCCGGGGAACGCGGCCTCGATTTCGATCTGGATCGCGCCCGCGACGACCGCTTCAACATTCTCGAGCCGGAAATCGAGTTCGCGCTTGCCTATCAGCCCAGACCGGGCTTCCTGGGATTCTTGAACTTCGAGATCTCCCAGGAGTTTGCGCTCCAGGAGCCGATAAAGGAAAAAAGGTCGCTCGGGATCGCGCTGGACCGGGCTTATGTCCTCTTCAACGATAATCTGCTGGGGCGGCCGCTTTCGGCTCAGATCGGGCGCCAGAAGTTCGACGACGAGCGCGAGTGGTTGTTCGACGAGGAGCTCGACGCAGTCAGGGCTTATTATCGATTTCCCAACCTTCTCCTCGAGGCCTCGGCGGGCAGGCTGAATCTGGCCCGCAGGGATTTGCTGAACGACGAACGCAGCGAGCGAAGAATCGATTACCTCGTCCGGGGTACTTCCGCCATCACCGACGAAGCGATCTTTTCGTTCTATGGCTTCATGCGCCACGACCGGCGCCGTGACGTGGCGGAACGGGAAAGTCCCATCTTCCTGGGGCTGCATTCGAGCGGGGACATCGGCGAGAACATCGAGTACTGGATGGAGCTGGCTCATGTGCGCGGCCGCAGCGGATCGCAAAAAATCAGGGCCTATGGCGTCGACCTCGGAGGGAGCTACGAATTCAAGAAACTGCCCATGGAGCTTTCGCTCACCCTCGGCTACGCCTTCGGCACCGGCGATGACGATCCGAACGACGGCATAGACAGGAATTTCCGGCAAACCGGGCTGCACGACAACGAAGCTCGGTTCAACGGGCTGGCGAAGTTCAAATACTACGGCGAGCTGTTCGACCCGGAGTTGAGCAATATGTCGATTCTGACCGCGGCAATCGGCGTCAGACCGACCAAGCGAACCTCGATCGACCTCGTCTACCATCGCTACGCGCAACACAAGGCCTCGGACAGCATTCGGGATTCCGCGCTTGCTGCCGATCCCTCGGGGCTCAGCCGAAAGCTGGGAAGCGAAATCGACGTGGTCCTGGGATACCGCAAGCGCGAGGGCCGGAAAGCAAGCGCCTTGCTGACGCTGGGCCAATTCGATCCCGGCCCGGCTTTCGCGGCCGATGCGAAGAAGAGCCTGTTCGTCAGGTTCGAGGTCAAGTTCGAATTCTGAGGTCGCGCAGCACGCTTTCGGAAAAGATAGGCGCTTGCCCGGCCAATCCTATCGGTGAAATACCTGAACCCCCGCGCTGCCGATCCGCAGTCCGCCCGCAGTGCCGGACCATGGCGCGCGCCCGCAAGTGCAGTGTCCGCCAATAACTTCATCTCCCTGATTTCGCGAGAACTATCGAAGATCTCTGCGCTCGGATTCTGCGTGTATGCGCTAGAAGCGACAGATCGAGCTCGCGCTCAGATTCAGATAAGTACCTGCTCGCCATTCAGGTTTTTGCCGCCTATCCGCACCGAATGCTTTTCGCCAGTATTCGGAGCGCGGCTGCAGCCGCATTACAGCCCGCTTCAGCCCAACCCCCGCGTCAGAGCGAATAGACGAGATTGGAAAAGGAATTCGTATGTGTGGTGGAGGACGCGCATGAATAGGTACGCCCCGAGGAGGTTACATCGATGATTCCCGAAGTGGAAATTTCTCCCGCACCGCATGCCCCGGCACAAGCGCCCAACCGCGGGGTGAGCGTTCCGAAGCGGCGGCGCCTCGGTCCGGTGGCCGCTGCAGTTGCGGCCTGCGCGCTTGCCGCCGCCGGCGGCGTCTTTGGCTGGCAAACCTGGCTCGCGCCGAAGGATGCGCCCGCCAAGCCGCCCACCGAAACTGTCCAGCGCGGAAACATCGAGGACATCGTCACCGCGACCGGCACGCTGCAGCCGCGCGATTACGTGGATGTCGGCGCACAGGTGTCCGGCCAACTGAAAAAGCTCTACGTTGCGGTCGGATCGAGCGTCAAATCCGGCGACCTCCTCGCCGAGATCGATCCGGCGGTGTACCGGGCCCGGGTCGACGCCAACCAGGCGCAGCTCAAGAACCTGCGGGCGCAACTCAACGCCCAGCAGGCACGGGTCGTCCTCGCCCGGCAGCAGCTCGCACGCCAGCAGAACTTGATGCAGGAGAACGCCACCTCGACGGATGCCCTGCAGACTGCAAAAGCGACCCTGGATGCCGCCATTGCGCAGGCGCAGTCGTTCGAGGCCCAGATCGAGCAGAACGAATCGGAGCTTCGGGCAGCGGAAGCCAACCTCGGTTACACCAAGATCTACGCGCCGAAAGCCGGGACAGTGGTATCCGTGAGTGCGATGGAAGGCCAGACGCTGAACGCCAACGACCAGACGCCGATCGTATTGCGCATCGCCGACCTCTCGACCATGACCGTTTACGCGAAGGTCTCCGAGGGCGACATATCGAAATTGCGCGAGGGTACGAACGTGTACTTCACGACCCTGGGCAACGGCGAACGGCGCTGGAACGGGAAACTGCGCCAGATCATGCCGACGCCTCAAGTCGTCAGCAACGTCGTCCTGTACGAGGCGCTGTTCGATGTTCCGAACCCAAAGCGCGAGCTGAAGACGCAGATGACCGCGCAGGTGTTTTTCGTCGTCGCCTCGGTCAAGGATGCGGTGATCGTGCCGGTGGGGGCGCTGCGCCCAGTCGATATGGAAGACAGTGGCGCCTCCGACAAGGATTCCAAGGCAGACGGGGATGCCTATGCCGATCCGCGTGCGCTGTTCGCGAACAAGCGGGCGCTGGTGGAGGTGTTCAACGGCGAGGGCGAGGTCAAGCCGCGGGAAGTCCGCGTTGGCGTCGTAACCCGCGTCGCGGCGCAGATCGTCGACGGGCTCGAGCCCGGCGAAGAGATCGTGACCACCGGCCAAGGCGGCACGAAGAAATCGAAGAAAGCCAAAGTGAATCCTCGCGTATGAAACCCGATTACTCCGTCCTGTCGCTCGTGCACCCGGGCCCTGAGCACGGTCCGCCGCTGATCGAGCTCGAAAACGTCACCAAGACCTATCGCAGGGGCGATCTCGCGGTCGAAGTGCTGCACGGCGTCTCGCTCTCGATATACGCGGGCGAGCTCGTCGCCATCATCGGTCCCTCGGGCTCGGGCAAGACGTCCTTGATGAACATCCTCGGCTGCCTCGATCGGCCAACGACCGGCGCCTACCGCTTCATGGGAGAGGATGTCTCCGGGCTAGACACCGACGCGCTCTCGCATCTGCGCCGCGATGCATTCGGCTTTGTGTTTCAGAGCTACAACCTGATCTCCAACGCCACGGCGGTGGAGAACGTCGAAGTGCCGGCTATCTATTCCGGCGTCAGTCCCCAGTCGCGGCACTCCCGCGCGCAAACGCTCCTTGGCGCGCTGGGTCTCGCCGAGCGCCTGGAGCACCGGCCCAATCAGCTCTCCGGCGGCCAGCAACAGCGCGTGTCGCTTGCCCGCGCGCTGATGAACGGCGGGCGCATCCTCCTTGCCGACGAGCCGACCGGCGCGCTCGACAGCGCGAGCGGAGCCGAGGTGATGGCGCTGCTGCGCGAACTCTCCAGCCGCGGGCATACGATCATCCTCATCACGCATTCGGACGAGATCGCCGCCCACGCACATCGCGTCATCGAGATCAAGGACGGCCGGATTGTGCGGGACCCCGGTCCGAGAGTGCCGGTCGATGCCGTATCGGTCCACCCGGCGCCGTTCAAGAACGACAGCCCCGGTTCGTTTTTCGCCGACGGCCTCGAGGCGGCAAAGACCGCAGCGCGCGCGCTGCGCGCGAACCTGTTCCGCACCGCGCTCACCCTGCTCGGGATTGTGATCGGCGTCGCGGCGGTGATCGCGATGCTCGCTGTGGGCAACGGCGCCAAGAAGGCTGTCGTTGACCAGATCAAGGCCATGGGTACGAACCTCCTGCTCGTGCGTCCGGGCTCGCCGAACCGCAGGGTTTCGAGCGGCAGCATCACCACGCTGGTGCCCGAAGACGCGGAGGCGATCGCCCGCTTGCCCAACGTGCTCGACGCGGTCCCGGTGCAGACCGGCCCGGTAGCGGCGCGGTTCGGCAGCACCGACTACCCGACGGGCATCGTGGCGACCTGGTCGGGTCATCCCACGGTGTATCGGTGGCCGTTGTCGCGCGGAACGTTCTTCTCCAACGCCGACGTGAAGAACTACGCGACGGTGGCGGTCCTCGGCCAGACGGTCGCCAACAACCTCTTTCCCGACGGCGTCGACCCGATTGGCAAATACATCTTGCTGAACAATCTCATGGTCCAGGTCATCGGTGTCTTGGGGCCGAAGGGGGCCGACGAAGACGGCGAAGACCAGGACGACAACGTGTTCGTCCCGCACACCACCGCCAGCGTACAACTGCTGGGGCACCGCCACCTGCATCACATCACCATCGCGGTCGATAACGAGGCGCGCATCGACGAAACCGAAGGCGCTGTGAAAGCCCTCCTCAAGGAGCGGCACCATCAGGTCGACTTCCGGGTCAAGAACAGGGCTGCCACCATCGAGGCCGCCACGGAAGCACAGAACACGCTCACCCTGCTGCTCGGCTCGATCGCCGCCGTATCGCTCCTCGTCGGGGGCATCGGCGTAATGAACATCATGCTCGTGAGCGTGACCGAGCGCACCCGCGAGATCGGCATTCGCATGGCCATCGGCGCACGCATGCGCAACATCCTGCAGCAGTTCCTCACCGAGGCGCTCGCCGTGTCCGCCCTCGGCGGGCTGATCGGCGTGGGCGTCGGCATTGCCGCGGCGTGGGCGTTCCGGGCGTTCGGAATGCCGGTGCAATTATCGTTAGGGCCGGTGCTGCTCGCGTTCGGCTGCGCATTCATCACCGGCCTTGCGTTCGGCTACATGCCGGCCCGCAAGGCGGCGCGGGTCGATCCGGCGGTCGCGCTCGCTGCTGAATGAGGAGATCCGCTATGTCGCATACACGCCGGGTGATCTGCGTTGCGACCTCGCTCGCGCTTGCGGCATGCGCCGGGGCGCCAGTGACGCCGCCTGCGCCGAAGCTCCAAATGCCCGCCGCATGGATCGAACCGGCACCGGCGGAAGTCCTGCCGCTTGCACAGGATTGGTGGCAGGCGTTCGGCTCGCAGGAGCTCGCCGGCTTGGTCGCTGCTGCACTGGCGGGGAGTCCGACGCTCGCGATCGCCGCCGAGCGCATACGGCAGGCCGAAGCGCAGGCCGGGATCGCAGGCGCTTCGCTTTTCCCGACACTGGACGTCGTCGTCGACACCGCTCACGAAGAAACTCGCGAGAGCGGCCTTGCCCCTGAGAAGAGCGACTCGACGATCGTGGCGCTGAGCGCAAGCTACGAGCTCGACCTTTGGGGCAAGAACCGCTCCGGCGCGCGATCGGCCAAGGCCTCGCTTGGCGCCAGCCGCTTCGACCACGAGTCGGTGCGGCTCACGCTGATTGCCGGCGTTGCCTCGGTCTATTTCCAGGTGCTCTCGCTTCGTGCTCGCTTGGCGCTCGCGCGCGAAAACCTCGCTGCGGCCGAGCGCGTTCTGGGCGTCGTCGACGCTCGCTTCCGAAACGGCGCGGCGACCGCGCTCGATGTCGCGCGCCAGCGCGCAGCGGTGGTCACTCAACGCGCGGCAATTCCCCCGCTCGAGCTGCAGGAGCGCCAGACGCTCGTCGCATTGGCGGTGTTGCTCGGCCAACCCCCGGAGGGTTTCGGCGTGGCTGCGACAGACGTCGCCGCGCTCGCCGTTCCCGGCGTGAGCCCCGGTCTGCCGGTTGAACTTCTCGTGCGCCGGCCAGACATCGCAAGCGCCGAAGCGCAGCTTGCCGCCGCGAATGCCAACGTCGCCGCAGCACGCGCGGCGCTCCTGCCGAGTATCACGCTGACCGGATCTACCGGCTTCGCCAGCACCGCGCTTCTGTCGCTCACCGGCGAACCTTCAAGCGTGCTGTCGCTTGCCGCAACGCTGCTGCAGCCGATCTTCAACGGCGCTCGCCTGCGCAGCCAGGTGGACTTGAGCGCTTCGCGCGAACGCGAACTCGTGGAAACCTATCGCGCCGCGATTCTTGCCGCCCTTGCCGATGTCGAGAACGCGCTCGTCGCCGCCAATCGCAGCCTCGACCAGGAGCGCCTGCAGGCAGAGCTGCGGGGAGAGGCCGAACGTGCGCTGCGCCTTGCCGAACTGCGCTACCGCGAGGGTGCGGATGACCTGCTCGTCGTTCTGGACGCCCAGCGCACTCTTTTCCAGGCGCAGGACCAGCTTGCGCAGGTTCGGCTGTCGCGGCTGCAGGCGTCGGTGGGACTCTACAGAGCGCTCGGGGGTGGATGGACGGCGCCGGAGCCGCGCTTCTCGTCGTTGAGCGCGGATCCGAATCCCGGCAGCTAATCCTCGAATCGAAGTTCGGTCTTGGTCTCGAATTTGGCCAACATGCCGCCTGCGGCGCCGTTCGGAAAAGCCGCGCCTGGCCCGAAGCGGCCCAGCCGTTCTGCATCGCCTCACGAAGGAGGAAACCGCCGATCCGGCGGAGGGACAATCGAGACCTAGCAGCAGAAAACCGGGGGTAGGAGGAGACCGCGTAACCGATGGAGAGAAAGGTCATGCTACATCTATATCCGCTCGCCCCACTTATCATGCTGCTTATCGCGCTGCTCGCCGGCGCACCGCCGGCCAATGCCCAGACGCCGCCGCACACGGTCACGCCCGTCCCGCAGACGGACGAAACTCATCCAATACTCGATCTCGACGAGAGCCCGGCCGGACAACGGCTGGGCGACGCCGACGACCCGGCGATCTGGGTCCACCCCGACAAGCCCGGGCGGAGCCGGGTGATCGCTACGCTCAAGAGCGGGGGGCTGGAAGTCTACGACATGAAGGGCGAGGTCGTGCAGTCGATCGACTCGGAGCCAGGCAAACAGTCGCTGCGCTACAACAACGTCGTTGTGGCCTACGGTTTTCCCTTTGGCGGCAATAGTGGGAGAAAGGCCGACCTTGCCGTAGTCACCGACCGCGAAAACGACCAGTTCGTCTTCTACAACATCGACCCCGAGACCGGAACGCTGGAAAACGTGACCATGCCGGGCCTGCCGCGTGTTTTCACCGAGGGCGACGACGCGGCGCTCGAGGCCCAGACCACCGCCTACGGCCTGGGCCTCTGGAAGACGCCGGACGATGAGTTCTACGCCTTTGTCAGCCGGCGCTCGACCAACGTGGTGGCCCAGTTCCACCTGCATCCAACCGACACCGGGGTGGCCTGGGAACTCGTGCGGACCTTGACCCTGCCGCTGGTCGGCGGCGACCCTGAGGAGTCGCAGGTAGAAGGCATGGTGGTCGACCAGGAGCTGGGGATTCTGTACGCCGGCCAGGAGCAGTTCGGGATCTGGCGCTTCGACGCGGCGCCGGACGGCAGCACCGAGGGCACGATCGTGGACCGCGTGGCCCCTGAAGGCCAGCACCTGCAGCCCGACGTCGAGGGGCTGACGATCTACTACGCCGACGACGGGCAAGGCTATCTGATTGCGTCGAGCCAAGGCGACCAGACGTTCGTCATCTACGACCGGCAGACCAACGCCTATCTGGCCAGCTTCACCGTCGAAGCGCCGCGCGGGGCCGCTACCCACACCGTCGAGGAATGCGATGGCGCCGACGTGGTGAACGTGCCGCTCGGCCCGCGTTACCCGAAGGGCCTGCTGGTGGTGCAGGACGGCCGGAACTTCCCGCCGTTTCTAGCCGAGGACGACGGCGAGATCGAAAACGTCAACACCAACTTCAAGTTCGTGCGCTGGGATGATCTGGCCAGGGTGATCCCAGGCGGGCTGCACATCGACACCGAGAGCTACAACCCGCGGAAACCGGACTTCGAGGATCGAGATGACGAGGATGACGACGACGATGACGATGACGACACAAGAACACTCTCGCCGTTCGGACAAGGCGCGCCTGGTCCGAGGTAGGCTGCTATACATGGCGGCGTAAATCGCGCCGCCGTTGTTTGGCGTTGCGATGTTGCGCGGACGTGAAGCCGTCCGCGCGTATCGCCTTTTGCGTACGGATGATAAGGCCATCCGTACGCAATCGGCGAT
>JACQTO010000005.1 GCA_016210745.1 Betaproteobacteria bacterium | reverse complement strand
GTTCATGTCGTGCTCGATGAACAGCACGCTGATGTGTTCCGACAGTCCGGCGATCGCGCTGAACAGCCCGGCGCTTTCATCCTGCGGAACGCCCGCCGCGGGTTCGTCGAGCAGCAGCACTTTGGGCTTGGTGGCGAGCGCCAGCGCAATCTCGAGCAGCCTCTGCTGTCCGTACGCAAGCTCGCGCGTCAATCGGCGGCAGTGATCCGCGAGCATGAGCGAGCACAAAATGTCGTAGGCTTCGTCGATCTCATCGTGGAACGCCGGCAGGCGAGCCCACCAGTCGCCGCTGTGACCGCGCCGCTCGCACACGACGAGCGTCACGGCCTCCAGCACGCTCAGGTACGGAAACAGCGTGTTGATCTGGAACGTGCGCACCAGGCCGCGCCTCACCCGCTGCTCGGCTTTCAGCGAAGTGATTTCCTCCCCGCCGAGAAATATGCTTCCGCCGTCGGGCCGGAGCATGCCGGTAATCAGGTTGATCAGCGTGGTCTTGCCGGCGCCGTTCGGACCGACGAGCGCGTGGCGCGCGCCTTCGGGCAATGCGAATTCGATGTCGGTTGCGGCTGCGAGCGAACCGAAACTCTTGCGCAGGCCGCGCGTCGAGAGGGCCGATTTAGTCACCGCCCCTCGCGTCGCCATGAAGCAGTCCAACGCGCGAGCCCGCCGAGGATGCCGTTGGGCAGGAATATGATCACCGCGATGAGCAGGAGGCCGATCCAGAAATACCAATACTGCGGGTTGAGGCCGGAAAACAGATCGCGTGCGACCATGTAGATGATGGCGCCCAGGATGCCCCCATAAAGCCTGCCTGCTCCGCCCAGGATCAGTATCACCAGCACGTCCGCCGAGCGCGGAAAGCCCAGCACCTCAAGGGATACCGTCGAGGTGGTCTGCGCCAGCAGTGCGCCGGCGGCCCCGGCGATGACAGCGGCAATGGTGTAGATCTTCCGGATGTGGGCGTGGCTGGGCGCCCCGATGGCGGGCATGCGTACCGGGTTTTCGCGGATGCCTCGCAACGAAAGTCCAAACGGCGAATGGATCACCCGGCGCGCCACTAGGAACAGGAGAAACAGGACGGCGAGCGAATAGCTGTAGGCGGTGATGCCGTAGAGATCGAATCTGAAATACCCCAGGAGCGGCCACATGCGTATGCCCTGAAGACCGTCGGCGCCCCCGGTGAGCCACGATGCGCTGTTCGCGGCCTCATACAGCAGCAGGCCGAGTCCGAGCGTGATCATGATCAGCGCCAGATGCCGGAAGCGCGCGATGATGAAACTCATCGCATAGCCGGCGAGGCCCGCGAACGCGGCCGCGAGCACGAGCCCGGAAAGGGGCTCACCCCAGCCGTGTTTCGCGATCAGGCCGGCTGCATACGCGCCGAGCCCGAAGAAGGCTGCATGCCCGAGTGAGACGATCCCCGCGTAGCCCAGGATGAGATCGAGGGAGAGCGCGAACAGCGCCGTGATCGCGATCTGGCTCGCAAGCGAGAGATACGAATTGAACAGAACAAAGGGCAACAGCGTCGCCAGCCAGAAAGCGATCTCCGTCTTGCGCCACCGGGCATGCTCCTCCAGGCTGCGGTAGCATTGGGCAAGGGCTTCGGAACCGACGCTCATTGCTCAGCGCCCCGCGAACAGGCCCGCGGGCCGCCACATCAGCAGCCCGACCATGACCAGATAAATAAGGAAGGCGCCCAACTGCGGGACATAGTACTTGCCGGCGGCATCGCTGATGCCAAGCAGAATCGCCGCCACGAGCGATCCGCGGATGGAGCCCAGACCGCCCACCGAAACCACGATCAGGACGTAGATCAGGTAGGCGAACGCGAATGCCGGGTCGAGGCCGATCATTTCGATGGAAAGCGCGCCGCCCAGGCCCGCCAGGCCGCTGCCCACCGCAAAGGTAATCGCAAAGGTCCTGTCGACGTCGATCCCGAGGCCCCGCGCCATGCGCTGGTTGTCCACCGCCGCGCGCACCCGCGCGCCGAAGCGCGTAAGCTCGAGCGAGGCCACGACCACCAGCGTGATGGCAAGCCCGATGCCCACGAGGAACAGGCGATACAGGCCGAAGTGGATATCCAGGAACGAAACCGAGCCGCGCAGATAAGCGGGCAGTTGCACCGGCTGCTGGATGGTCCCGTAGACATAAGCCGCAACGGCGATGGAAACGAATACGATGCCGATCGTGAGCAGGCACTGATCCAGTTCGCCGGCACGATACAGACGGCGGTAGAGCGTGCGCTCGAGCGCCACGCTCAGCACCGCGGCGGCGAGGAACGCGGCGGGAAGAGTGGCAAAGAACGGCCAGCCCAGGCCGTTCATCAGAGTCACGGTGACGTAGCCGCCCAGCATGGCGAAGCTGCAGTGCGCCAGGTTGACGAAGTTCATCATCCCCAGCGTGACCGACAGCCCCACCGACAGGACAAACAGCAGCATCCCGTAGGCGAAGCCGTCGAATACTACGCCAAGCAGCGAACCGAGCACGGGCAATCGCGGATCCTGTCGAGGGTGTCCGGGACGGGACCCCGCGGCCTACTTCTTCATCCGTGCCTTGACCGGGTCCTTGACGTTTTCGACCTTGTCGAACTCGACGTTGCGCAGCTCGCCGCCGACCTGTTCCACCCGCCTGATATAGACGGTCTGGATGATGTCCCGCGTTTCGGGATCGATGGAAATCGGTCCGCGCGGGCTCTCCCATTTCATTCCCTTGGCCGCGGCGATAAGGCTGTCGCCGTCGGTTTTGCCGCCGGTCTTCTTCAGCACCTCGTAGATGAGGTGCATGCCGTCGTAGCCGCCGATCGAGAACAGATCCGGCGTGCGCTTGTTGTATTCGGCTGCATAGGCACCCGTGAATGCCTTGTTCAGCGCGGAGTTGTGGTTGTAGTCGTAATGGAAGACGGTGATGAAGCCTAGCGCCGCGTCGCCGATGCTCTTCAAGGCGCTGACATCGGTCAGTTCGCCTTGCCCGAGTATCTTGGTCTTGCGCGGGTCGATGCCGCGCTCGGCGAACGCCTTGGCTAGCGCCGCGGGCTGCACGCCGCCCGGCACGTAGACGAAGATCGCTTCCGCGTTGGCGTCCTTGGCGCGCTGCACGAAGGCGGAGAAATCGGGATTGGCCACCGGGAAGCGCACCGAGCCCACGATTCGGCCGCCGGCTTCCTTGAAACCGCGCTGGAATCCGCCTTCCGCATCGTGGCCGGGCCCGTAGTCTGAAACCATCGTATAGGCCGTCTTGATGCCACTGCGGTAGGCCCAGGCGCCGAAGGTTTCGTTCAATTGCGGAATCGTCACCCCGGTGCGCGCCGAGTAGGGCGACTTGGTCGTAATGATCGCGGTGGCCGCGTTCATGATCACCATGAACTTCTTCGCCTCGGCCGAGACGTCCGACGCGGCAAGCGCGTTGGGGGTGAGGACAAAGCCGGTGAGAATGTCGACCTTGTCGCGCACCACGAGCTCCTGCGCCAGGCGCTTGGCGACCTCCGGTGCGATGCCGCCGCTGTCCTTGCGAATGATCTCTATCTTCTTGCCGCCGACGCGCTCGCCGTGCTGCTTCATGTAGAGCTTGATCGCGCTGTCCATCTGCGTCGCAGTGTCGGCGAACTGGCCCGAGTAGGGCAGAATCAGCCCTATCTTGACACTGGCCTGCGGGTAGGCGGGCGAAGCTGCGAGCAATGTGGCGGCGAGTGCGAAAATGCCAATCAGCGTCTTTCTCATCGATTCCTCCTCAGGCGTTCGATTGAATAGCAGATAAGTAATCCGTACCCGCCAGCGCTGCACGGGGCGAGTCATCGCTCTAAGCGATTCTAGGCTTGCCGCGCCAGTTCCGCCAGCAGCAGCTCGCGCAGCTTGTAGCGCTGTATCTTCCCGCTCATCGTGCGCGGCAGCTCGGGCAATTCGCGGATCCATTTAGGTCGGCTGTGATGCGGCAGGCTCTGATCGCAGCGTGCCTGAGCAAGCGCCTTGCCCTCCCCGGGATTGACCGGAACCACGAACAGCGCTAACCGATCGAAGCCGTCCCTATCGGGTACCACCGCACACGCTGCTTCGCGAAACCGCAGATCGGCAAGGACCGCTTCCTCCACTTCCACCGGTTTGACCCATTGACCGGCAATGCGCAGCAATTCGTCGGCGCGTCCCTGATGGTAGTAGTAGCCCTCGGCGTCTCGAATGAACACGTCGCCGGTACAAAACCATCCATCGCGGAAAACCTTGGCCGTGGCTTCGGGATTATGGTAGCCGAGGGCCAGAGACGGGTGATTGATCCACATGATGCCCGGCTCGCCGGCATCGACTTCGCGGTCGTTCTTGTCAACAAGCCGTGCCTGCACGCCGCCTAAGGGCACACCGGTAGCCCCCAGGGGCTGCTTGCCCGGGAAACAAGCCAACGCATTGGTGTGCGATTCCGACATGCCGTAGCAGGAGTGGATATCCTTTCCCAGCGCCTCGCGCCAGGCGGCCGCGATCGCATCCGGAAGCCTTTCCCCGGCGGAGTAAAAAAGCGCGACCCCTCTCAACGGGGCCAGCCGTCCGGGGCCAAGTCCAAGCAGGCGGCGATAAAACGTCGGCACACTGAACACGACGTTTGGCTTGTGCAACGCGACTTGCTCTACGATCTGTTCCGGCTCGGGCCAATTTTCGATCACTATGGTCGAAGCGCCGACGTTCAAGGGACCGAGGAAGGCGTTATCCAGAGCATAGGCAAAGAACAACTTGGAGGTGCCCAGCACCACGGTGTTTTCGTCCGCGCCTATCACCTCGCGCAGCAGTTTTCCTGCGTCTGCACAACTGAAATGGCTGTGGATGACGCCTTTAGGTCGACCCGTGGTGCCGGAAGAGAATAACCAGAATGCCGGCTCGTCGCGCGCGGTGGGCGCGGCCGAAAAGGTCTCCGAGGCCGATGCGACAAGCCGCTCCAGGGTCTCGCCCACGCCGTCGGAGACGAGGACGCGGGTCCCGGTAGTTTCGGCTGCCGCGGCAAGCATCGATGCATGTTCGCGCTCGGCGGCCACCAGAGCGAGCCCCGCCGCGGCGAAAATGAAGGCGTAATCGCCCGGCGGCAATCGCGGATTGAGCGGAATGGCAACGGCGCCTGCTTTGATCAGGCCCAGGAACGCCGCACAATACAGCGGCGAATCCTTCAAAACCAGTCCGACGCGGCTGCCTCGACCGATACCGAGGGCGGTGAAAACATTGGCGGCGCGATTGACGAGCGAAGTAAGCTCGCCATAGCTCAGCGTGCCGCCGGAGCAGATGAGCGCGACCTTATCCTTGAGCCGTACGCTCTGGGCGAGGATAAGCTCGGCGGCGTTATACGTATCGGCCATGGCTGCTTGGATTCGCGGAAAAGACGCCGCTGTCAAATCTAGCCGTTATCGATCCCGGCGACAAGCGCAATCGCTGGGACCCCAAACAATCCCCATAGGCGGCACTAGAACGCATAGAGTATGATGGCGCGCGAGCAAAACCGCGCCTGATCCATCGAATTGCGGTATTCGCATCCTGTCCGGCGCAATCAGGTTCTCGGAGGAAAATCGTGCAAGATCCCTCGGCATTAGGCGTATTTTTCAGGCCCAGGAGCATCGCGCTAGTGGGCGCCTCATCGGATCCGAAAAAGCCGGGCAATACGGCGCTCAGGAACATGATTTCCCTCGGCTACAAGGGAAAGATCTATCCGCTGCATCCACGCGAGCAGACGGTGCTCGGGTTGCCGTGTCACAAGTCGGTGCTGGACATCCCGGCGCCGCTCGATCTGTGCGTGCTCCTTGTGTCTGCGGAACTCAGTGTGCAGGTTGCAAGGGAGCTTGCCGAAAGGAAGAAGCGGTTCAACGATGTCGCGGCGGTGGTCTGCATGTCCGCCGGTTTCGGGGAACTCGACAGCAGCGAGGCAAGGCAGCGCGAAAAGGATCTGGTTCAAATCCTGAAATCCGCGTCGATCCGGCTCATTGGGCCAAACTGCCTCGGGGTCATGGATACCGACAGCGGATTCAACACCAATTTCGATATAGGCGCCTATCCGCGCGGCGGAATCAGCGTCTTGACGCAAAGCGGAGCTTTCGGCAATTCATTCCTGCTGTGGGCCGGATCTACGGGCCGGGTCGGTCTGAACAAGTTCGTCTCCATCGGCAACATGGCCGATGTCGACATGGCCGAATTGCTCGCGTACTGGAAGACCGATGAGTCGACCCGGGCAATAGGCATCTATCTGGAAGGTCTTTCCGATCCGAAAGGATTTTTTCAGGCTGCCCGCGATGTCGCCGCGGTGAAACCCATCGTCTTGCTCAAGAGCGGGCGCAGCGAGAAGGGCACGACCGCCGCGCTGTCGCATACCGGAGCGGTGGCGGGCGCGGATGCGATCTACGACGGTGCGCTGAAGCAGGCCGGGGTGATACGGGCCAAGAGCGTCTCGGAGTTCTATGACACCTTGCGGGCTTTCGGGAAGCAACCGATTCCGGCGGGGGGCCGGGTCTGCGTGCTCACGCACATGGGAGGGCCGGGAACGCTTTGTATCGATGAGATCTCGGCGCTTGCGAGCCTGCAGATGGCAGATTTCTCGAGCGAGACCGACGCGGCGCTGAAAGCGATTATGTCCCCCTCTGCCAACGTCGGCCGGCCCGGAGGGTACATCGACACGACAGCGGCGCATTACGAGAATCTGCACAACCAGGCCCTCAAGCTTCTTTTTCAGGACCGGAACGTCGACGCGATCATTCAAATATTGGCGCCGAGCGCATTTCTCGACCAGAAACTCCTAGCCAAGGAGATAGCAAGCGCCTATGAGTCCCAAACAGGCGTCAAGAAGCCGCTGCTCAACGTAGTGACCTTCGGTTCCTTCGCGGAGGAACTGAGGCAAGGTCTTGAGAATGCCGGTTTGCCCACCTTCGATTTTCCCGACACGGTAGCCAGGGTTGCGGCCAACATGGCCGCCTACGCGGCCCATCGTCGCGTGGCCGCGCAACGCGCGCCGGAAACCAAGAGCGGGGCTCGGCGGCCCGGCCCGGCGGCGGAGTTGATCGCCACCGCGTCCAAACAGGGGCGTATCAGTCTTCTTGAACCGGAAGCCTATGAGGTGTGCAGGCAATACGATATTCCGGTGCCGCCGTCCGAGAGGGTGGAGACGCTCGAGGGCGCTTTGCGCGCTGCCAATGCGATCGGCTATCCGGTCGTGCTTAAGATCGTGGCAGCAGAGATCTTGCATAAGACCGAGGCCGGCGGAGTGATGCTCGGCGTCAACTCCGACAGCGTTCTCGAACAATCGTATGGGAGGCTCATCGAAAACGTAAGGCGCGCCGCGCCAAATCTCCAGCGGCCGGCCGTGCTGGTGCAGAAGATGATGCCCTCGGCGACCGAACTCGTACTCGGCGCTGTCAGGGACAAGTTATTCGGCCCCGCCGTGATGTTTGGATTGGGAGGGATTTACGTCGAAGTGCTAAAACGCGTCGGTTTCCGGCTTGCACCTTTGGGGGTTGAAGAAGCGAAGGACCTGATCAATGACACCCTTCCCCCGGCCTTGATAGCCGGTGCCCGGGGAAGAAAAAAAATAAATGTAGGGGCCATTGCGCTCGCCCTGGCGTCGCTTGGCCGACTGCTGGAGGAACAACCGCAAGTTGAACAGATCGACCTGAATCCGTGCCTGCCGATCGATGACGGCTTTATTGCCGTCGATGCCAGGATCATTATTTCGAAGTAATCGGGATCGTCGTGGGCAGGTGTCCTGCCTCGCAAATTTCAACAATTCGGCAGGTGCGCGCGCGCTGCACGGCAAGGCGCGCGGCCAAGGCCCGCCCTGCGGCGAGGCCGAGCGTGTTACATTGAGCCTTTGATGGATGTCAGGTAGTTTGGGACGCAAACAAAAATCCGCGGCGGCTGTCCCGGGGAGCGAACTCGATCACGGCGCGCTTCCGGGACTGCTCGGGTATGAGCTTCGGCTGGCGCAGCTTGCCGTTTTCCGCGACTTCGAACGCAACGTCGGCGTGCTTGGAATCTCTCCCGGCCGCTTCGGCGTGCTGGTGCTCATCGAGGCGAACGCCGGCCTCACGCAATCACGCCTCGCGGAGGCCGTCGGGCTGGATCGCTCCACCTTGGTGCCGCTGCTCGACGAATTCGAGCGACGCGAGCTGGTGGAACGCCGCCGCGGCGAAGACCGCCGCACCAACGGGCTATGGCTGACACCTGCGGGCAAGCGCTTTCTCGCGCGCGTGAAGCGCCGCATCGCAGCGCACGAGCAGCGCATGTTCGGCGGCTTGTCGGCGCCAGAGCGCGCGCAGCTGTTTGCGCTGCTCTCGCGGCTGCGGCACCCTCGTTGAGTCTGCGTGGCGTCGTTCGACTCAACCGTGGTAAGCCGCCTCGCCATGCGAGTTGACGTCCAGCCCCTCGCGTTCCTGATCCTCGGGCACGCGCAGACCGACAAGCATGTCGACCAGCTTGTAGGCAGCATAAGCCACCACGCCTGACCAGACGAGCGTCGTTGCCACGCCCCAGACCTGGCTCGCGAGCTGCGTAGCGATCGAGTACTCCCCGACTTTGCCGGTCACGTAATCGAGGACTCCAGTGCCGCCGAGCGCGGGCGCGGCGAATATCGCCGTGCCAAGCGAACCGAGAATGCCGCCCACCCCGTGCACTCCGAAGACATCCAGCGCGTCGTCGGCTCCGAGCATGCGCTTCAATCCGTTCACTCCCCACAGGCACACTGCTCCCGCGAGGGTCCCGAGGATGATCGCGCCCATTGGGCCGACGAAGCCGCACGCTGGCGTGATGGCGACCAGACCGGCTACCGCACCGGAGGCCGCGCCCAGCATCGACGGTTTGCCCTTGACCATCCATTCGACAAACATCCAGCCGAGCGTCGCCGACGCGGTCGCGACCAGCGTATTGACGAACGCCAGTGCGGCGGTGCCGTTGGCCTCGAGGTTGGAGCCGGCATTGAACCCGAACCAGCCCACCCACAGCAGCGAGGCGCCTACCATAGTGAGCGCGAGGCTGTGCGGCGACAATGCCTCCCGGCCATAGCCAATGCGCTTGCCGACCATAAAGGCGCCGATCAGACCGGCAATCCCGGCGTTGATATGCACGACCGTCCCGCCGGCAAAATCGAGGGCGCCTTTCTGGAACAGAAATCCGGCGGTAGCAGCGGCCTTTTCGGCGGCTGCCGCATCGATGTAGGCGTCGGGCCCTGCCCAATACCAAACCATATGCGCCATGGGCAGGTAGGCAAAAGTGAACCACAGCAGGACGAACAGCAGCACAGCAGAGAACTTGATGCGCTCGGCGAAAGCGCCGACGATCAGCGCCGGCGTGATCGCGGCGAAGGTCGCCTGGAAGGCGATGTAGATGTACTCGGGAATGACCACTCCTTTGCTGAAGGTCGCGGCGCCGGAGTCCGGGGTGACGCCACGCAAAAAGAGCTTATCCAGACCGCCGAAAAACGCGTTGCCCTCGGTGAAGGCGACCGAGTAGCCGTAGATCACCCACAGCACGGTGACCATCGAGAAGATGATGAACACCTGCATCAACACCGAGAGCGTGTTCTTTGTCCTTACCAATCCGCCATAGAAAAGCGCGAGACCCGGTATGGTCATCAGGATGACCATCGCCGTGGCGACGATCATCCAGGCGGTGTCGCCCTTGTTTGGCGCAGGCGTTTGCGCGACCGGGGCGCTTGCCGCCGTCGGCGCCGCAGCGGGCAGCGCCGCGGGCGCAGAAGCCGGCGCAGCCGGAACAGCAGCCGGCATTGCGGGCTTGTCCTGCGCCAGGGAAGGTGCCGCGAACATCAGCGCGCCCAGAATACTGAGACAGGTGAAGAGTTTTTTCATGGCGAATTTCTCCCTAGATGGCGTCGGCACCGGTTTCGCCGGTTCGGATTCGGACCACTTGTTCCAGGTCGCTGACGAAAATCTTTCCGTCGCCGATCTTGCCGGTGTTGGCCGCTTTCTCGATCGCTTCGATCACTTGATCGAGCAACTCGTCCTTGATCGCGGCTTCGACCTTTACTTTGGGCAGAAAATCGACCACGTATTCCGCGCCGCGGTAGAGTTCGGTGTGGCCTTTCTGCCGGCCAAATCCCTTCACTTCGGTGACGGTGATTCCCGAGACGCCGACTGCCGAAAGCGCTTCGCGCACTTCGTCGAGCTTGAACGGCTTGATGATGGCGGTGACTAGTTTCATGATCAGAATGTCTTCTGTAGATAAACCGTTAGTACGCTGGTGCCCAGGAAGCGGGCGGCCGGGTTGGTGTAAAACGCTGTCTGCGTCGCATTCATGTCGGTATCGGTGTAGGCGGCGCCGACGATGAAATTCTGCGGCAGTGCGTAGGTCACCCCGAGCTTCCAATCCTTGTATGAGGCGAAGCTGTCGTTGCTGACGCCTGCGGTGCTGCCCCTGAACTTCTGGATACCGTAGTGGCCGATGAGGCTCAACTTGTCGGTCACCGGATAGGTGGCAGAGAGATCGAGGTACCAGGTGCCACGGCTGTCGGCGACACCGAAGGTCTTTTCGTTCAGGCTGTAGGAGAGCTTGGCGCTGATCCATTTCCACGACAGCGCGCCATAGCCCTCGAGCGTATCGGCCTTGACAACACCCGGCAGCACTCGCCCGGGGTAGTAGTATTGAAGCAAGCCGATGTCGTAGCCGAACTCGCCGAACGAACCCTTGTAGCCGCCGTAGAAGTCCCACTCGAGGCTGCTGCTCGTATAGGCGCCCGCGTCCTCCAGCCAACTGATGTTCGATGCCCATGTGCCGGCGTACCAGCCGCTCGAATGGGCGTAGTCGAGGCCGCCCTGCAGCGCAGGCTTGCCGTCGGTTTGTCGGATGCCGCGGAATACGTACTCGCTGAAGAATCCGACGTTGCCGGTAAAGGTGTGCGGCGATGCGGGCGCCGCGGCAGGAGCGGCTTGCGCCAGGACCGTTGCCGGAGCGGCGAAAAGTGCCGATACGGCGGAAGCGATCAAAAGCCTTTTCATGGACATCCCCTTTTTAAGTCGAGAACTCACAGGCCTTGATCAGCATGAGGCGTGCCAGTTGCTTTTGTCGATTGCAATCAGTATGTTGCAATCGCTACGCGAAGCTCAGCCGGATTCTGCGCACCGCGCTGGGGCGCGAGGATGCCCGCTTTGCACCGCTAGCGTGCTGTCGGCTTGGATGAGGGAACGTGCGTTAAGGGGTATGTTAGAGTTGATTTCCGAACCACGGGACAGAGCCCATGCGCCAGAATCGGCTGTTCGATGACATCAATGCCCGCATCAGCGAAATCTTCGCGGCGAGTCCGGCCAAGGACATCGAAAAGAACGTGCGCGCGATGCTCAAGAGCGCTTTTTCCAGAATGGACTTGGTGACGCGCGAGGAATTCGACGCGCAGGCAAAGGTGCTCGAGCGCACCCGGGAGAAACTAACCGTACTCCAGGCTCGGGTCGCAGAACTGGAAGCGCGACTGCGAAAAGATAGCTGACGGCGCAGCCCATGGCGCTTGCCGTAGTTCAGAGTCGGGCGCTCGCCGGGCTCGACGCGCCGCCCGTCACCGTAGAAGTGCAGCTGTCCAACGGACTGCCCTCGTTCACGATCGTCGGGCTGCCCGAGACCGAGGTGAAAGAAAGTCGCGACCGCGTACGTGCGGCGCTCTCCAATTGCCGCTTCGAATTTCCTTCCCGCCGCATCACCGTCAATCTGGCGCCAGCGGAACTGCCCAAGGAGGGCGGCCGCTTCGACCTACCGATCGCACTTGGCATTCTCGCCGCTTCGCGCCAGATTTCGCAGGAGCGCTTGGCGCAATACGAATTTGCGGGCGAGCTTTCTCTGTCCGGGGAGCTCCGACCGGTACGCGGCGCGCTCGCGATGGCCCTGCGGGCCGCTGCCTCCGGGCGCGCGTTTGTGCTGCCCAGCGGCAGTGCGGAGGAGGCCAGTCTCGCGGCTCGAGCACAGATACTCGCGGCTGATTCCCTGCTCGAAGTCTGCGCACATCTGTGCGACGAGCGCCCGCTGCACCGGCATGTGGCCAAGCCGACCGCCGCGGCGCAAACGTATCCGGAGCTTGCCGACGTAAAGGGACAGGCGCACGCCAAGCGCGCGCTCGAGGTTGCGGCAGCCGGCCGTCACAGCGTGCTGATGGTCGGGCCGCCCGGTACCGGCAAGTCCATGCTTGCCGCGCGTTTCCCCGGCCTGTTGCCGGAAATGACCGATGAGGAGGCGCTCGAATCGGCCGCGGTGCAGTCGCTTGCCTCGGGCGGGTTCCGCGTCGAGCGATGGAGGCGCCGGCCATTTCGCTCACCGCATCACACTGCGTCTTCAGTGGCCCTGGTGGGTGGCGGCGGAGATCCGCGCCCAGGCGAGATTTCTCTCGCGCACCACGGCGTGCTGTTCCTGGACGAGATGCCCGAATTCGATCGCCGGGTGCTCGAGGTGATGCGCGAGCCCCTGGAGTCCGGACGCGTGACGATCTCACGCGCGGCGCGCCAGGCGGAGTTTCCGGCGCGCTTCCAGCTGGTGGGCGCCATGAATCCCTGTGCCTGCGGCTACCTGGGACACTACTCGGGAAGATGCCGGTGCACGCCCGATCAGATTGCGCGCTACCGCGCCAGGCTCTCCGGACCGCTGCTCGATCGCATCGATCTGCAGATCGAGGTGCCCGCGGTGCCGCCGGCCGAATTGCAGCGTGCCGAGCAGGGTGAATCGGGTAGCGCAGTTCGCGCTCGCGTGGTGAAGGCGCATGAGCGCGCGCTTGAGCGTCAGGGCAAGGCCAACGCCGATCTCGACACGCCCGAAATCGACCGGCATTGCCTGCCCGATGAGAACGGTGCACTGCTGCTCAGGCAGGCGATTAGCCGCTTGCGGCTCTCGGCGCGCGCTTACCACCGCATCCTCAAGGTTGCGCGCACCATCGCCGACCTGGCCGGGGCCTCCTGCGTAGGCGCGCCGCACGTGGCCGAGGCGATCCAGTATCGGCGCCTGGACCTGGCTGCTTGATATGTCCACCTGGGCCATCGGCGATGTGCAGGGCTGCTATGCGGAGCTGTGCGCCTTGCTCGACAAGATAGGCTTCGATCCCCGGGCCGATCGATTGTGGTTCGTCGGGGATCTCGTCAACCGCGGCCCGGCCTCCCTGGAGACGATTCGATTCGTCAAGAGTCTGGGCGAGCGTGCCGTCACGGTGCTCGGCAACCACGATCTGCACCTGGTGGCGCGCGCTTATGGTTTTGCTAAAGATCGCCACGACGACACGCTCGAGGCAGTGCTTGCCGCACCGGATCGTGCCCAGATTATCGATTGGCTGCGCGAGCGTCCGCTCATGCACCAAAGCGAAGATCATGTCATGGTGCACGCGGGTTTGCTGCCGCAATGGAGCATAGCTCGGGCGCTTGAGCTTGCGCGGGAGGTAGAGCAGGCGCTGCGGGGTCCGCGCCATCTGGAGTTCCTGGGGCGGATGTACGGCAGCGACCCTGACACCTGGCATGATGATCTCACCGGTGTCGAGCGGCTGCGCGTGATCGTCAATGCCATGACGCGTATGCGCTTCTGCACCGCCGAAGGACGGATGGAATTCCGCGCCAAAGGCGAGCAAGCCCCGCCCGGCTTCCATGCCTGGTTCGAGGCGCCGGGACGCAGGAACGCGCAAGCGACTATCGTCTGCGGCCACTGGTCCGCGCTGGGACTGAAGCTCGCGCCCGGTCTGATCGCGCTGGATGCCGGCTGCGTCTGGGGCGGGGCGCTGACAGCGGTCAGGCTCGGCGACCGTACGCTGGTGCAGGTACCCTGTGGGCGGGTGCCGGCACAGTGAAGCACACGCGATAGCTCGCACAAGCTTTTCGATGGAGAAGAACATGGCCGAATGCATTTTCTGCAAGATCGTCGCGAGGAATGTTCCGGCGACTATCGTGTGGGAAGACGAACGGAGCATCGCCTTCATGGACATCGGCAGCGTCAATCCCGGACACGCACTGGTGGCGGCCAAACCCCATGTCGAGAACATCTTCGAGCTCGACCAGCCTCTGGCCGCTGCGGTCTTCCAGACCACCGCAAGGATCGCCCGCGCCCTGAAGCAGGCGTTCGCGCCGCAGGGCGTGACGCTATACCAGGCCAACGGCAGCGCCGCTGGCCAGACGGTTTTCCATTTTCATATCCACGTCGTGCCGCGCTATGAGGGCGACGGCATGAACCTCGCGTGGCCAATCAAGACTCCGCCACGCTCGGCCATCGAGGAGGCCGCGGCAAGGATACGCGCCGTGTTGTGAGCCTCGGCGCACGGCCGCGTGCGCCTGGGGGCGCACAGCTCAAGTCTCCTCAGCGACTGATGCGAGTTGTTCGGCCAGCGCCTTACCAAAGATCGGCACCGAAGTGCCGGCGATAGATTTCGGCGATCTCATGGCGGCTGGCGGCATGGTTCTGGCCCCCCCGTGAAGAAATCTTGATCGCGCCCATGACGGAGGCGATCTGGCCGATGGTCTGCCAGTCGCGACCCGTGGCGATGCCGTACAGCAAGCCGCTGCGGAAGGCGTCGCCACAACCGGTGGGGTCGACTACTTCGCTTGCTTTGACGCACGGAATATCGAGTCGTTGTCCGCCGGTGTAAATGACCGAGCCAGCGGCTCCGCGCGTCACGATCAGCGCCTTCACCAGTTCGGCGAGCGCTTCGATCTTGCGGCCGGTGCGCTCCTCGAGCAATTTGCCTTCGTAGTCGTTGACTGCGACGTAGGTCGCCATCTGGACGAAGTTGAGCAGCTCGGGGCCGGAGAACATCGGCAATCCCTGGCCGGGGTCGAACATGAACGGTATCTGGTGCTCGAACAGTTCATGCGCATGCTGCAGCATGCCCTCGCGGCCGTCGGGCGCGACGATGGCGAGGCCGACATTCATCCAGTCGGAAATGTGATTCAGGTGCGAGAAGTTCATCGCGCCCGGGTGAAACGCGGTGATCTGATTGTCGTCCAGATCGGTGGTGATGAAGGCTTGCGCGGTGAGGCTATTGTTCAGTTGGCGCACGAAATTGCGCGGCAATTCGAGATCGTCCAGGCGCTTGATGTAGGCCGCGGCGTCTTCGCCGATGGTCGCCATGATCAACGGTTCACCGCCCAGCAACCGGAGGTTGTAGGCAATGTTTCCTGCGCAGCCTCCGAACTCGCGCCGCAGCGTGGGCACGAGGAAGGCGACGTTCAGGATGTGAATCTGGTCCGGCAGGATGTGATCCTTGAAACGCCCTTGGAACACCATGATGTTGTCGTAGGCGATCGAACCGCAAATCAATGTGCGCATGCAATCCTCGTTATGGAAAAAATAGGTACAGCCGATAGCCGGCCGCCCCGAGCGAAGCGGCGTCGATGAACACCTTCAGCTGCAGCTCGCTGTTGGCGGCAAATCCCTCTTCGATGCGCGCGGCTTTGCCCAGGTACTGCTGCGCCAATAGCACGCGCCGGGCGAGCGGCCGGTCCTGCAGGTCGGTCAGCGTGAGCTCGAGAGCCGGAAGGGCCTGCGGGAACGCCGCGCGATTCCTGAGGCTGGCCGAGAGCACCATGACCTCCGGATTGGCGGTGTCGGCGCGCAGGTCCGAGGACTCGATGCTCATCAACTCGGCGCGCCGCGGCAGCGGCAGTTCGCAGCCGAGCATTTCGCACAGCGCCTTGATGTGCGGCTTTGATTCCGGGGCAAGCAGTGCGATCTCGCCGCGATAGTGAAACGCCAGTTGCGCAAGGAGCAGCACGACGAGCAGGGCCAAGGCCAGCCGCCCGGTTCGACGCGTGCGCTCTGGGGCGATCGATTGGTCAAAATCGGACTCAGGCTCCTCGTTCGCCCTAGCTGCCCAGGGCATCCGCGCGGGATTCGCGCCTGGCGCCGGATCTTCTGCCGGGACTTCGGCGGGGGGTGCGGCCACGGGCGCGCTCTGGTCGGCCTCCGGTACGGGCGCCGGCGTCTCTTCAAGTACCGGCCGGTCAGGTTGCGGCAGCGCATCGGCAGCGCGCTGGGGATTGTCGGCCTGTTTGCGCAGTGTAGCGTGCGCGTCGAACAGGGCGCCGCAGCGGCCGCAGCGCACATTGCCTTCGCGGGCCGCGATCTGTTCCTTCGATACGCGAAACGCCGTAGCGCACCTTGGGCAGCGTGTGATCAGCATGGTGCGTTGTTCCGCACCGCGGCCAGCAGGACCCAACCGTCGTCAAAGGCGGGCGAATCGAATTCGAACCAACGTTCATAGGTGCGCGCGACCTCGTCGGCCTGGGATTCGAGAATGCCGCTCAGGGCGATCCGCCCGCCGGCTCGCGTGTGTGCAGCGATCAAGGGCGAGAGCACCTTGAGCGCGTTGGTGAGAATATTGGCGACAACGATATCGGCCATCTGCTCGATCGGCGTGCCGGCATGGAAAAACTCACAACCCAGCTGGTTGCGGGCCGCGTTTTCCGCGGCCACGGCAAGCGCTTGGGGATCGATATCTACACCGAGTGCCCGCGAAGCGCCGAGTTTCATGGCGGCGAGGGCTAATATACCGGAACCGCAGCCGTAATCGAGGACCGTCTCACCGCCCCTTATGGTCCGGTCAAGCCACCCCAGACACAGCCGGGTGGTGGCATGGCTGCCGGTGCCGAAAGCCAGGCCCGGATCGAGCACGATGTTGATTGCCCCCGGGTCGGAGGGCACACACCAGGAAGGTACTACCCAGATGCGCTCGCTGGCGCGAATCGGCTCGAATTGCAGGCGGGTTTTTCGCACCCAGTCTTGGTCGGCGACCTCCTCGGCCGCGACCCCGGCCGGGCGCGCAATGCCCGTTGCGTCGCAGGCCAGCCCAAGCAGCGCGTTCGCGTCGGTGCCCTCGGCGCACAGCACCTGCATGCGCACTCGTGACCAGCCGCCGCGCTCCCCGGGTTCGTCGAACAGCGGCCTCTCCTGCGGCGTGCCGCCGAGCGCATCCTCTGTGGCAACCGAGAGGGCGCCGAGCTCGATCAAGCGGTCGCCCAGGCGCTCGGCGTCCTGCGCATCGATTTCGAACACCAGCGATCTCACCGATCCAATCCCGGCCTAGCCGGTCGCTTCCCGCTTTTTCTGCAGTGCGAGCTTCTGCTCGAGATAGTGGATGCTGATGCCGCCCTTGATCACGCGGTTGTCCAGCAGAAGTTCCTGATGCAGCGGTATGTTGGTCGATATGCCGCCGACCGCCATCTCCGATAGCGCAATGCGCATCCGGCGTATGGCCTGCTCGCGGTTCGCGCCATAGGCGATGATCTTGCCGATCAGCGAATCATAATTGGGCGGTACCGTGTAGCCCTGATACACGTGGGAATCGACACGGATGCCGGGCCCGCCGGGCGGATGCCACGTGGTGATCGTGCCCGGCGAGGGGGTGAAATTGAAAGGATCCTCGGCGTTGATGCGGCATTCGATGGCATGGCCCCGCTGTTCGATTTCGCGCTGGCGATGCGAGAGTCTTTCGCCGGCTGCAATCCGGATTTGCTCCTGCACCATATCGATGCCGGTGATCATTTCCGTGACCGGGTGCTCGACTTGGATGCGCGTGTTCATCTCGATGAAATAGAACTCGCCGTTTTCGTAGAGGAATTCGAATGTTCCGACGCCCCGATAGCCGATCCTCTTGCACGCTTCGACGCAGCGCTCGCCGATGCGAGCGCGCTGGCGCGGGCTGATTTCCGGCGCCGGCGCTTCCTCCATGATCTTCTGGTGGCGGCGCTGCATCGAACAGTCGCGCTCGCCCAAATAGACCGCGTTCTTGTGCTCGTCGGCGAGGATCTGCACCTCGATGTGCCGCGGATTTTCGAGAAACTTCTCCAGATAGACGGCGGGATTGCCAAACGCAGCCTCAGCTTCAGCCCGGGTCAGGCTGACCGCGTTCTTCAGCGCCGCCTCGGTGTGCACTGCGCGCATACCGCGCCCGCCGCCTCCGCCGGCCGCCTTGATGATGATCGGGTAGCCGATCCGGCGCGCAATGCGGACGATTTCCTCCGCGTCCGGCGAGAGCGCCCCGTCGGATCCGGGAACGCACGGCACCCCCGCTTTTTGCATCGCCTGCTTGGCATTGACCTTGTCGCCCATCATGCGGATCGTTTCCGGACGAGGCCCGATGAATACGAACCCGCTTTTCTCGACCCGCTCGGCGAAATCCGCGTTCTCCGAGAGAAAGCCGTAGCCGGGATGGATCGCCTCGGCGTCGGTAACCTCGGCAGCACTGATAATGGCCGGGATGTTCAGATAGCTCGCGCTCGAGGCTGCCGGCCCGATGCAGACCGACTCGTCGGCAAGCTTGACGTATTTTGCCTCGCGGTCGGCCTCCGAGTGCACGACCACGTTCTTGATACCCAGATCCCGGCAGGCGCGCTGCACTCGCAGCGCGATCTCGCCGCGATTGGCGATGAGAATTTTCTTGAACATCTACGATTGGTCCGAACAAGGGGGCTGAGCTCCCTTGAAGATCTCCCTATTGTTGTGGTCGCCGTGCGCCACGCGATTGGCGATGGCCTATCCGATCACGAACAGCGGCTCGCCATACTCGACCGGCTGCCCATTCTCCACCAGGACCTCCTTGACCACCCCGTCGCTGTCGGCCTCGATTTCGTTCATCAATTTCATGGCCTCGATGATGCAGATCGGCTGCCCCTTCTTGACCGCGTCGCCGACCTCGACAAACGGTTTGGCCCCGGGGGAGGCGGCCCGGTAAAAGGTTCCGACCATGGGCGCTTTGACTACGTGTCCCTCGGGAGCGGCGGGAACCCCCGGGGCGGCAGCCGGGGCGACGATCAGCGATGGCGCGGGCTCGACGGGGGGCGCTGCGTGGGTCTGGGTCCCCCGGCTGGCAGTCTTTACGATGCGGACGCGTTCTTCGCCCTCGGTAATTTCCAGCTCGGCGATGCCGGATTCCTCCACAAGGTCAATCAACTTCTTCAGCTTTCGCAAATCCATGATGACTCCCCTCTTGTCGCCGCACCCCAGAGGCGGCGAAACCCGCTGGTCAGGCGGGCTGCAATGCGAACTGCAGCGCGAGGTCATAGCCTCGGCTGCCGAGCCCGCAAATGGTTCCGACGGCAATGTCGGAGAAGTAGGAATGCGCCCTAAACGGCTCGCGCGCGTGGATGTTTGATAAATGCACTTCTAAAAACGGTATTCCGACCCCCGCAAGGGCATCGCGAAGCGCAATACTGGTATGCGTGTAAGCCCCAGGATTTATGATTATGTACGAAATTCGCTGCGCTTTCGCGGCATGTACGCGCTCGATCAGTGCCCCCTCGTGGTTGCTCTGGAAGCACTCGATCGCAATGTCGTAGGCCTGGGCCAGACGCGCGAGGCGCTGGTTGATATCCTCGAGGGTTTCGTTACCGTAGATCTCGGGCTCGCGCGTGCCAAGTAGATTTAGGTTCGGCCCGTGAAGCACCAGAATCCTTCGCTGGGCAACCTTGCGCTTGGACGATTTACCCGTAGCCATGTTGCAAGTTTGCCGTATTTGGTGGCCTGTTGTCCATATTTTGCCGCCAAATAGCTGCAACTCGCTGAAATCATTTCAGCAATGGCTTTACCGCCTGCTCCAGCTCGGCCTCGGAAATTCTGCCCAAATGGGTGGTGACGAGCTTCCCTTGTCGGTCCAGTACCAGGGTAAAGGGCAGGCCACCCGTGCGATTCCCGAGTCCGCGAATTAGCTCTATGGCATCCAGTCCACCGACGAGGACGGCGTAATTGATACCATATTGTTTAGAGAATTCACGCACTTTGTCGACAGAATCTATCGCGATGCCTGCAATTACCAGCCCGTTCGCTTCAAATCGGGACTGAATTCTGACTAATGCCGGTACCTCCTGCCGACAGGGCTCGCACCAAGTGGCCCAGAAATTGACCACCAGCACCTTCCCGTTCCATTCCGAGAGCCGGCGCGGATCGCCCGAAAGGTCCCGCAGCGTGCTGCTGGTGAGCTGCGCAAGCGCGGCGTTATCGGCCGTCCCGCTCAAAAAGGCCTTGTGAACCGCGTACCCTGCTGCGGCGGCGATGATCGCCGCGGTGAGTGCAGCCGGCCAGAATCTTAGAGACTTAGCCATCTGTGGCGAGGAGTTGTGCTACGGCCTCGATGCTGGCGCGCTCAATGGGCTTGCCGCATATCGAGGTCTTCAGCGCAACGCGCTCGTCGTTGCCCGCGTGGACCGCGATATTGACCGTGACGCCTTCCCACTCCAAGCGAAGAACAGAAACGGCCCTTTCCCGGTCACCGGTGAAATGGCGTTGCTCGGAGACTTCATAAGGTATGTTACGGCTGAGAAAAAACAGCTCCACTGCCTTGCTGTCGTCGGTGAACAACTGCAGATCGATGTCGCTGTAGCGCCCGGCCGTTCCCTTTAGAACCGCTCCGGCCAAATAGGGCCTGAACTCGGCCAGCGCGCGCATTGCGCCAAGCGCCCTGGTCCGCAAGAACCGTATGCGGGCGCGCTGTTCGTCTCCCTGAAAGAGCGATTGGTAGGCGCGCAGCTCGGACTCGACCTCGTCGTTATTGGGCAGCGCACGGGCGTCCTGGGCCCCGAGCTGACGGGCGGCTTTGCGTTTCGCCAGGGCAAAATCGTCCACCCCGTCTTCGGCCATGATGCGGGCGGCGCCCGCAGCGATGCGCGCCCTTAGTTGCTGCTGCTTCACTCTTGCGTCTCTGGGCATCGCGCGGGCCGATATTGCGAATCAGCTTTTATCATACCGCAGCGCGAGTCCGGTATCGCGTTCGTCGGTGCTCATTGAAAGAACCTAAGTGCGCTAGAATCGCCGGCATTTGTCATTGGTCATTGCGCTGGCTGCCGGACGCCGGCCCGGGACGCAAACAGCATTTCCATGCACATTCACATCCTCGGAGTCTGCGGCACTTTCATGGGCGGCATCGCACTTATCGCCAAGCAGGCGGGCCACCGCGTCACCGGCTGCGATGCCAACGTGTATCCGCCGATGAGCACCCAGCTACAGGATCAGGGCATCGAACTGATCCAGGGCTACGGCGCAGATCAAGTGGCCCTTCGACCGGACCTGTGGGTAATCGGAAACGTCGTATCCCGCGGCAATCCGCTCATGGAGGCCCTGCTCGATCGGGGCGAAGTGCACGTGTCCGGCCCGCAATGGCTGGCAGAGAATGTACTCAATAGTAAGTGGGTACTTGCAGTCGCAGGAACCCACGGAAAGACAACGACTGCGTCAATGCTCGCCTGGATACTGGAGGACGCTGGAGCAAACCCGGGATTCCTGATCGGAGGGGTGCCCGAGAACTTTGGGGTCTCGGCCCGGGTAACGGAAAGCCGCTTCTTCGTCATCGAGGCGGACGAATACGACACCGCTTTTTTCGACAAACGCTCAAAGTTCATCCACTATCGGCCGCGAACGCTGATTTTGAACAATCTTGAGTTCGATCACGCAGACATCTTCGCCGATCTTGCAGCTATCGAGACCCAATTTCACCATTTGATACGCACTATCCCACGCACTGGCCTTATCCTCGCGAACGCAAGGGAAAAATCGATTGAGCGAGTGCTCACCCGCGGTTGCTGGACTCCGGTTGAGCGTTTCGGAAATCCGCAGGGCTGGCAGATTGCCGATGTCTGCGGCAGTGCGTTCACGGTTGATTTCGAAGGCCAGCGGCAAGGCGTGGTTCGCTGGCCGCTCGTGGGTGAACACAACCGGATGAACGCGCTTGCCGCCATTGCCGCAGCGCGCCATGCCGGCGTCCCGCCCAAACAGGCGATCGACTCGTTGTCGAGCTTCCGGAACGTGCGCCGCCGCTTGGAAGTGCGCGGAACGCAAGGCGGGGTAACCGTGTACGACGATTTTGCCCATCATCCGACGGCCATTGCCACGACCATCGCGGGGCTGCGGGAAAAGGCGGGAAGTGCTCGTATCCTTGCCGTTCTCGAGCCACGCTCCAACACCATGAAACTGGGCGTAATGAAAGGCGAGCTTGCCGGCAGCCTCGCTGAGGCCGACTTTGTGTTCTGCTACAGCGCCGAGCTTGGCTGGGACGCGCACTCCGCGCTCGCTTCTTTAGGGCCACGCGCTGTGTGCGAGGACGACCTCGGCGCGCTGGTCGCTGCGGTCGCCGCACAGGCGCGCTCCGGGGACAACATCCTCGTCATGAGCAATGGCGCCTTCGGGGGCATCCACCAAAGGCTGCTTACGGCGCTCGCGAAGGCCGCGTGATGCTGATCTATCTGCACGGTTTCAACTCCTCCCCCGAGTCGCGCAAGGCGCAGTTGCTGGCAAGCCGGATGCAGGCCAGCGCATTGGCGGCACAGCTCGCCTGCCCGCAACTGCCGCACAGGCCCTCTCGGGCAATAGCCGTGATCGAGGAGGAGATGGCAAAGCACGCCGGCGAAACGATCACCTTCATCGGCAGCTCCCTGGGCGGTTTTTACGCCACCTGGCTGGCGGAGAAACACGACGCGAAGGCGGTACTGATCAATCCGGCGATCAATCCGCAGGCGGGATTGCGCGCGCTTGCCAGCACCCAGCAGAACCTCTATACCGGTGAGCGCTATGAACTTACCGAAGAGCACTTCGAGGAGTGGGCGCGGCTCGTCCCGCCCCGGATCATGCCGGCACGCTACCTGCTGCTGGTCGAAACCGGCGACGAAGTACTCGATTACCGCGAGGCGCTCGAGCGTTACCGGGGTTGCCAGCAAGTGGTGGTCGAGGGCGGCGACCACACGCTGAGGACTTTTCCGGAGCACATACCACGGATATTGGCTTTCGCCGGTCTTGGGGCCGATGAAAAGCCCTCGCCAACATCCACCTAGACAGGCGCCCCAGGCGCGATAGAGGACTCCCTGGGAGGGTCCGACCGTCGCCGCATTGCGCGTCGGCGCTTGCAATATCGTTCCTCGCCCTGCTGGTCCTGTATAATCCGCGCTCGCCGCGTCAGGCAGCGATTGGCCGGGCGCGCCCGCTCTACTGCGAGCTCCGGCGCCCTGTCGGCGCGCTCGCAATCTTCACCGAAAGCCCATTGTGTGAACGTTCTTTACGAAGATGACGGCGCCTTCAGGGTCGGGACCGTGCTCGCTGACGGTGTTGCGTCGCTTCAGGTGGAGGCACCACACGGCAAGCGCAGCAAAGTAAAGGCGGCAGCAGTGCTGCTTCGGTTCGCCGATCCGCCATCACCGGAGCTGCTCGAAAGGGCCGAGGCGCTTGCCGCCGAGATCGACACCGATTTCCTCTGGCAGTGCTGCGGTGAAGCGGATTTCAGCTTCCTGGATCTGGCGCGCGAGTATTCCGGTCACGAGCCCGGCGCCGTCGAGGCCGCCGCCATACTGGTAAAGCTGCATTCGGCGCCCGTGTACTTCTATCGCCGCGGCAAGGGACGCTACAAGGCCGCGCCACCCGAGACTCTCAAGGCCGCGCTTGCCGGAATAGAGCGCAAGCGGCTGCAGCAGGAAAAGATCGATGCCTGGACGGCGCAGCTCCTGCGGGGCGAACTCCCGCAGGACTTTGCGCCGCACCTCGCGCAGCTTCTCTATCGCCCGGACCGCAGCCGGCCGGAGACCAAGGCGCTGGAGGCGGCCTGCCATGAAACCGGGCTGACCCCGGCGAAGCTGCTCGAGCGCACCGGCGCTCTGCCCTCGAGCCTGAACTATCACCTCAATCGCTTCCTGTTCGAGTGCTTCCCGGGTGGAACCGCGTTCCCGCCGCAGAGCGATTTCTGCGAGCCCGAGGATCTGCCGCTTTCGCCAGTGGTGGCGTTCAGCCTCGACGACGCAAGCACGACCGAGATCGATGACGCGTTTTCGGTGACGCCCCTCGGCAAGGGACGCTACCGCATAGGCATTCACATTGCCGCCCCGGGCCTGGGGTTCGGACCCGGCTCGGCGCTGGATCGGATCGCGCGCGAGCGCCTCTCGACGGTCTATATGCCCGGAAACAAGATCACGATGCTTCCCCCGGAGGTTATCGAGCGCTTTACGCTGGCCGAAGGCCGCGAATGTCCGGCCGTATCGCTGTACTTCGACCTGCGCGCCGACGATCTTCAGGTGGAAAACGATCACACCTGTGTCGAGCGGGTGCGCATCGCAGCTAATTTGCGGCATCCACAGGTCGAAGCGCTCGATGCGGCGTTCCTTGCCGACGAGATTCCGGGCGATGTGCCGTTTGCGGGCGAGTTGCACTTGCTGTGGCGCTTCGCGGTGGAATTGGAAGCGAGGCGCGGCAAACCGGCGGTGACGCAGGACCGGCCCGACTACTACTTCCACGTCGAGGGCGAGCATGAACAGGCGCGCGTCACCATCATCGAACGCAGGCGGGGCACGCCGCTCGACAAGCTGGTTGCCGAGTTGATGATAGCGGTCAACAACGGCTGCGGGAAAACGCTCGACAACCACGGCATTGCGGGGATTTACCGCGTGCAGTCGAACGGCAAAGTGCGCCTGAGTACGTCGGCGGCGGCGCACCAGGGGCTAGGCGTCAGTCACTATGCTTGGTCGAGTTCACCGCTGCGCCGCTACGTCGACCTCGTCAACCAGTGGCAACTGCTGTCGTTGCTGAAAGGCGAAGCGCCGCCGTTTGAGCGCAATGCCGACACACTGCTCGCCGCCATCGCCGATTTCGATGCCACCTATGCGCTCTATGCCGAGTTCCAATCGCGTATGGAGCACTATTGGAGCCTGCGCTGGCTGGTGCAGGAGAACGCCGAGGTTGTGACCGCCGAGGTCGTGCGGGAAAACCTGATGAAGTTCGATCGGCTGCCACTGTACGCGCGCGTGCCCTCGGCCCCGGAACTGCCCTCCGGGACGCGTGTAGAACTGAGGCCGACGGAGATCGATCTGATCGAGGCGAATATGAAATGCGTATTCCATCGGGTTATCCCGACATAACACAATGCACGAAAATAATCGTAGAATCTTCTGATTAAAAAGAATTTTGAGTCACTTGCTAAGACCATCGGCACCTCTGCTGCAACTGCTGCGGTGGCCCGAGCCGCTTGCGGGGCTCGATCCGTCGTCGCGCATGCTCGCGCTTGCGCTGGCGATCTCGGTCGGCCTGCACGCGCTGGTGCTCTCGGTTCAGTTCGGATTTCCCGGCGCAAAAAGGTTGGCCGCGCCCAATTCGCTCGAGGTGGTCTTCGTCAACAGCAAGTCGCGCACGCGTCCGGCGAAGCCAGACGTGCTGGCGCAGGCGAATCTCGACGGGGGCGGCAATACGGACCAGAACCGGCGTGCGAAGACCCCGTTGCCGGTGCTCAAGAGCGTCGAACCCGGAACCCAGGCCCGGGAACTGCATCGCCGCCAGGTGGAACTCGAAGCACGCCAGCAGCAACTCCTGTCCCAGGTCAAATCCAAAGCACAGATTGCGGTGGCGGAGACCAAGCCCAAGATCGAAGTGGCGCACGAACCGCAGCGCTCGGGACTGGACCTGGCGAGCAGCGCGCTGGCGCTGGCGCGACTGGAGGCGCAGATTGCCCGCAATATCGACGAATACAATAAAAGGCCGCGCAAGCAGTTCATCGGCGCTCGCGCAAGCGAATACCGCTTTGCGCAGTACGTAGAGGACTGGCGTCAGAAGATCGAGCGCATCGGGAATCTCAATTATCCGGAGGGCGCGCGCGGCAAAATCTACGGTAGCCTGCGCCTGGCGGTGTCGATAAACTCGGACGGCACGCTCGTCGGCGTCGATCTCGAGCGCTCCTCGGGCCACAAGATCCTGGACGCTGCTGCAGAGCGCATCGTGCGGATGGGAGCGCCCTATAGCGGTTTTCCCCAGAACATCCGCCAGGACACCGACATTCTGGTGATCACCCGCACCTGGCATTTTTTGCCGGGCGATAAGATGTTCAGCGAATAGCGCGCGCGGGCGGCAAGGGGAGTGCGCCAAGTCCAGAAGCTGTTCCGATACGCCCTGCTGGCGCTTGTGGCAGTGCTGCTCGTGTATGAGGGCTGGTATCTGGCACGCATTGCCTGGTGGATCGATCACGATCCCGGATCGACGCGCCTGATGGGGCGACGCCTTGAGGAGTTGCGAGAGCGCCGTCCAAAGGCCGCGCTCAAGCACCAATGGGTCGCCTACGAGCACATTTCGGTGTATTTGAAGCGGGCCATTATCGCAGCCGAGGACGCCAAATTCGTCGACCACGAGGGTTTCGACTGGGCCGGCATTCAACGCGCCATGGAAAAAAACCAAAGGAAGGGCAAAGTCGTGGCGGGAGGATCCACCATCACGCAGCAACTGGCCAAAAACCTGTTCCTGTCGAGCGAGCGCAGTCTTGTGCGCAAGGGCCAGGAGGCGTTCATCACCGCGATGCTCGAGGCGTTGATGAGTAAACGGCGCATCCTCGAAATCTACCTCAATGTCGTGGAGTGGGGCGATGGCGTATTTGGCGCGGAGGCGGCGGCGCGCCACTATTTCGGCGCCAGCGCCGCAGCACTTTCCCCGGAACAGGCGGCGCGCTTGGCAGCGATGCTGCCGCGGCCCCGTTACTACGAGCGCAACCGCAATTCGAATTACCTCGCGCAGTACTCGCAGACTATCCTCGCGCGCATGTTTGCTGCGCAGGTCCCTTGAACCTGATCGGGTATAAGCGCTTGGTTTTGCCGTTATCGCCGGATCCTTCATCGGAATTGTCAACCGTCAGCTCGGAAGTGGCCAATCTATTCAGTGCGGCTCGCCTGGAGCCTGCGCGGCTCGGCGCCCACGCTCCGGATCGATGCCGGCTAGCAGCGCCAGTCCGACCACAAAATAGCTGCCGGTTATCAACATAGCCAGGCGGTGGTCGCCCTGCGTGATCCAGCTCACAAGGCCGTAGGTGATGGGGCCCAGTATCGAGGACAGTTTTACCGCAAGTCCCCACAGTCCGAAAAACTCCGCGAGCCGGTCGCGCGGGCTGAGGTAGCCGACCAGCGCTCGCCCGGCCGATTGCGAGGCGCCCAGGCACAGCCCGGCGCAGTTCGCCGCGAGCCAGAATAGGCCGCGCGACTCCGCGAACCACGCCAGCAGAACCGTTACGATCCAGCCGACGATGGTCACCGCGATGGTCGGCACATGGCCGAGGCGGTCCTGCACATAGCCGAACAGGAATGCGCCGATCGCCGCGGTCACGTTAACGGCAAGAATCAGCACAATCGAGTCGCGCGTGGAAAACCCCATGGCCTGCTGCGCATACACTGCGGCGATGGCGACGATCGCTTGCACGCCGGCCTGATAGAACAGTAGACACAGCAAGAAGCGGCTCAGGTCGCGGTACTTCGCCGCGTGTGCGATGGTGTGCGCGACCCGGGCGTAGGCATGGCGGAAGGTGCGCACCGTGCCGGCGCCCTCCTGCGGCGTGGCGCGTTCGCGCAACAGCGCAAAGGTGGGCAAACTCGCCGCGGCAAACAGCGCCGCGGTAATCAGCATGGTGACGGGAACGAATTCCGAGGCGCTCTCGCCCAGGGCTTGCGCGCGCGTAACGTAGGCAAGGCACAGCGACAGCGTCACCAGCCCGCCGACGTAGCCGAGGCTCCAGCCCCAGCCGGAGACGCGGCCCAGCGACGTTCCCTTGGCCAATTCGGGCAAAAAAGCCGCGACCAGGTTCTCACCGGTGCCGAAAAAGAAATTCGACAAGGCCACAATAGTTACGGCGAATACCACCTCGCCCGGACCAACCAGGGCAAGCAGCGCGGTAAAGACGACGCAACCTGCGGTTGTGGCGGCGAGCAGGCGCTTCTTCGCGGCGCGAAGGTCGGCGTATGCACCTATGAGCGGAGCCGACAGAATTATCGCGGCGTAGGAAAGCGCCAGTGTCAGCGTCCAGGCGAAGGTGGCCCACGGTTGGTTCGCCGCGACCACCGAGACAAAATAGGCATTGAATATCGCGGTGATGACGACGGTCGTATAGCCCGAATTGGCGAAGTCGTACATCGCCCATGCGAGCACCTCGCGCAGGCGCGGTTCGTCATTCTGGCTGGAAGCTTGCATGCAGGCGAAAGGGGAAATTTGGTTTTGGGGAATGATACGCGCAGCGTTAAAATCGCCCCAGCCTGCGGGGGCGATCGCGCAGACCCGCGCCCGCCACCTGCCCGAGTATCACCTCCCGCACCCTTATGGCTGAAAACGCAATCCCGACGACGGAACTGGAGCAGCTGCAACGATACCAGCGCGACGTGCAGGAGCTGCTGCGCCGCCGTCGATTGCTGACCAGCCTGGCCGAAGAGGCGGGCGACTCGGCGAGCGCGAGCGATGTCCCGACGGCGTTAGAACGGATCGACGTCGGCCTGAGTGACAAGCTCGAGCGCATGCATCCGGCCGACGTCGCCTCGATCCTGGAGGCCTTGCCGCTCGAGGAGCGGCTTGCGCTTTGGAACCTGGTCAAGCCCGAGAGCGAAGGCGACATCCTGCTCGAGGTCTCCGATGCGGTGCGTGAGAGCCTCATCGCGAGCATGGACTCCGACGAACTCGTTGCCGCGACCGAGAACCTCGAGGCCGACGAGATTGCCGATCTCGCCCCGGACCTGCCCGCCGGGGTGGTGGCCGATGTTTTCCGGGCACTCCCGGTCGAGGAGCGCGAGCAGCTTCGCGCCGCCATGTCCTATTCCGAGGACATGGTCGGGGCGCTGATGGACTTCGACGTGGTCGCGGTGCGCGAGGACGTTACCCTGGAAGTCGTGATGCGCTATATGCGCCGCCTCGATGAACTGCCCGATCACACCGATCAATTGTTCGTGGTAAACCGCGAGGAGCGCTTTCTGGGAGCGCTGCCGCTCAAGCGGCTGATTGTCTCGGACCTCGATGACACCGTGGCCAGAGTCATGGTGCGCGAAGTCGTTACGCTCGGTCCCGATGACAAGGCCAAGGAGGCGACCAAGGCTTTCGAGCGCTACGACCTGATTTCGGCACCCGTGGTCGACGATTCGGGTCGTCTGATCGGTCGCGTGACCATCGACAAGGTGGTCGACTATATCCGCGAGAAATCCGAGAACGAAGCGCTCGCGCAGGCCGGCCTGCACGAAGAAGAAGACCTTTTCTCCTCGGTATGGGCGAGCGTGAAAAACCGCTGGAAGTGGCTGGCGATCAACCTCGTGACGGCCTTCATCGCCTCGCGCGTGATCGGGATCTTCGAGAACTCCATCGAGCGCCTGGTTGCGCTGGCCACGCTGATGCCCATCGTCGCGGGCATCGGCGGCAACTCGGGCAACCAGACCATCACCATGATCGTGCGGTCCATCGCCTTGGGACAGGTGCAACTCGACCATGCAAAAAAGCTTTTCGCCAAGGAGATCGGCGTGGCGATGGCAAACGGCGTGATGTGGGGAGGCATCCTCGGCATCATCGCCTATCTGCTCTACGCAAGCGTCTCCCTGAGCATCGTCATGACCGTGGCGATGATGCTCAATCTGTCGCTTGCCGCGATTATGGGCGTCGCGATACCGCTCGCGATGATCAGGTTCGGCCGCGATCCCGCCGTGGGCAGTTCGGTCCTCATCACCGCCGTGACCGATAGCGGCGGATTCTTCATATTCCTCGGGCTGGCGACGCTTTTCCTGCTCTAGCGCTGTACCACTTCGCGGCGGCGGGCCGCAGAGTCGATCGCCGCAATGAAATCGCTGGACTACGGCGCGGCAAATGCCGCCTCGGCAGCGGCCAGCGTCTGGGCGATGTCGGCTTCGCTGTGCGCAGAGGAAACGAAACCTGCCTCGTAGGCCGAAGGCGCCAGATAGATTCCGCTGGCCAGCATGTGATGATAAAAGCGATTGAAGCTCTCGCGGTCGGCTTTCATCACGGCGGCATAATCTTCCGGCACCCTTGCGCAGGCGTACAGGCCGAACATGCCGCCGATCGACTGCGCCGAGAAAGCAGCGCCTTGCTTTTTCGCCGCCCCCGCGAGGCCTTCGGCAAGCGCGCGCGTGGTCTTCGAGAGCCTGTCGTAAAAGCCCTCGGCTTGCACCAGCTTCAGCGTCGCAAGGCCGGCGGCCACCGCGACCGGGTTGCCCGAGAGCGTGCCGGCCTGATAGACGGGCCCGAGCGGAGCGATGCGCTCCATGATGTCGCGCCGGCCGCCGAACGCTCCCACGGGCATGCCCCCGCCGATCACTTTGCCGAGCGTGGTCAGGTCGGGGCGGATGCGGTAGTAATCCTGTGCGCCACCCAGGGCGACGCGAAAGCCCGTCATCACCTCGTCGAAGATGAGTACCGCGCCGTGGCGCGTGCACAGTTCGCGGATGAGGGCGAGAAACTCGGGCCGCGGCGCAATGAGGTTCATGTTGCCTGCGACCGGTTCCACGATGACCGCAGCGATCGAGTCGCCATTGGCGCGGAAGTTCGCTTCCAGCGCCTCGCAGTCGTTGTAGGCAAGCACGACGGTTTGCGCGGCGGTCTCGGCCGGGACGCCCGCCGAACTCGGTTGGCCAAGCGTCAGCGCCCCGGAACCCGCTTTTACGAGCAGGCTGTCGGCGTGACCGTGGTAACAGCCCTCGAACTTGATGATAGCCGATCGTCCGGTGTAGCCGCGCGCCAGACGCAGGGCGCTCATGGTCGCCTCGGTGCCAGAACTCACCAGGCGCACCAGTTCCATGCTCGGAACGAGCCGGCACAGAAGTTCGGCCATTTCGATTTCGGCTTGCGTGGGGGCACCGAACGACAATCCGCGGCCGGCGGCTTCGCGCACAGCGGCGATTACATCCGGATGCGCGTGGCCGACGATCAGCGGACCCCAAGAGCCGATGTAGTCGATGAACTCGCGGCCCTCCGCATCCCAGACGCGGCTGCCGCGCCCGCGCACGAAAAACCGGGGTGTGCCGCCGACTGACTTGAAGGCGCGTACCGGCGAGTTGACGCCCCCGGGAATCGTTTGCTGCGCCCGGGTGAAAAGCATGTCGTTATTCGGGTTCATGATTGGCTTCTGGACACCTACGAGTTAACGGTTAAGCGTTGACGATTCTGCCGAAGAGTTGGGCTTTCTATAGGTCTCGTGTCTTTGCACAGTTGCAGATTGCAACTGTGCAAAAACACGAGATTGATAAAAGGCAAAATAAGCCTCCTTGGTTCCGGCTATGCCGGCTCAGGGAAAAACCGGGAGAACGCCGCAGCCGCGGCCTCGACATCATCGGCGTCGAATACTGCACTGATCACCGCAACGGCATCGGCGCCTGCGGCAACCACCGATCCGGCGTTCTCTGGGGTGATGCCGCCGATGGCCACAATCGGCACGCGCAGGCGCGCGCGCGCCCTCGTGATCAACTCGAGCGGCGCACGTACCGCAGCCGGTTTGGTTCCCGAGGCGAACATGCTGCCGAATGCGACGTAATCGGCGCCGGCCTGCTCGGCCGCGAGCGCCAGATCGAGTTGGTTGTAGCAGGATACGCCGAGCACCGATGCCGGACCGAGCCGCGCTCTGGCGGCAGCCGTGTCTCCGTCCTCGCGGCCGATGTGCGCGCCGTCGGCGCCGATTTCGATGGCGCAATCGATATCGTCGTTGACGATGAGCATGGCCCCGGCGCTGCGGCATAGGCCGAGAAGCAGCGCGGCCTGCGAGATGCGCAGAGCCCGTTCCGGGTGCTTGCTGCGATATTGCACTACGCGGGCGCCGCCGCTCAGCGCGCGCCGAACTCTTGCCGCAAGCACTGCGCTGTCGGATTCCTCCGGCGTAATCGCGTAGAGTCCTCGAATCCGATCTTGCGCGGCCGTGCGCGTTCGCTGCTGCGGTGCCGGTTCGATTGGATTCATCGCTGGCTGGTGTCTGTCTCGCGCGCCCAGAAGAAGCGGTCCGGTATGTACTGGCCCATTCCTGGACGAGACGCTGCAGCCAGTGCTTGCCAGGTGTATTCCTGCGCCTCGCGTACCGCCTCGGGCAACGCCAGACCATTGGCGAGCGTCGCGGCAATCGCCGCGGCCAGCGTGCAGCCGGAGCCGTGGTAGCTCCCGGGGAGCCTTTCCCAGGCATCCGAGCGCACCACTTTCTCGGGGCCGTAGAGGGTGTTGATCACCTGCGGGGTGTTTTCGTGCGTGCCGGTGATGAGCACGTACTCACAGCCAAGACCGAGCAGCCGGCGCGCGCATTCAGGCAATTCGAGATCGTCCGAGTCCTCGCCTTCCTCCCGCGCCAGGCGCCGCGCCTCGACGCTGTTGGGTGTAAGTAGGGTCGTCTGCGGCAGCAGCAGGTCGCACATTGCCGCGATCATGTCTTCGGTGGTCATCTCGTCGCCGCGCCCAGATGCGAGCACCGGATCGAGAACGAGCGGTACGTCCGGATAATCGCATACGACCTCGGCGATTGCGGTGATGTTCTCGAGACTGCCGAGCATGCCGATCTTGAATGCCGCCACCGGCATATCCTCGAGGATCACGCGCGCCTGGTCGACAACCCAATCCGGATCGATCGCCAAAATACCTTGCACGCCGGCGGTGTCCTGTACCGTGATGGCCGTGATCACCGACAGCGGGTGGCAACCCAGCGACGACAGGGTCAGCAAATCGGCCTGGATGCCGGCGCCGCCGGTTGGATCGGCGCCGGAAAACGCGAGCACCAGCGCGGGCGCGGCCGCGGGGGAATGAGCCATTAAGTCGTTGTTGCCCCTACACTTTCGGTGGCGGCGTGCCGGGCAACGGGGTAAGATGTGTTGGCCCATTCTAACCCATCCTGCCAGCATGACTGAAACCGTTACCTATAAGGTCTGGATGTGCCTGATCTGCGGATTTATCTACGATGAGAAAGTCGGATTACCGAGCGAAGGGATCGCTCCGGGCACGCGCTGGGAGGACCTGCCGATGAATTGGGTTTGTCCGGAATGCGGCGCGAGAAAAGAGGACTTCGAGATGGTCGAGGTCTAACCGGGAGATATGCGCGAGGGCCGGGCGGCCCCGCGGTCATACCGCGCGCACGTCCCCGGGGGCCGGAGCGGGCCCTGGCAGGCGAAATCAGCATCGGAGCCCCTGCAGGCGCACAGGGGGAAAAACCTTGGCGGACACGAACACGAACAGGATCGCCGGGCTCAAAGTGATGGTAATCGACGATTCGGATACCATCCGTCGCAGCGCGGAGATTTTTCTGGCGCAAGCCGGTTGCAAGGTGATTCTTGCCGAGGACGGCTTTGACGCCCTGGCGAAGATCGCCGACTGCCAGCCGGATGTCATTTTCGTCGACATCGTGATGCCGCGGCTGGACGGCTATCAGACCTGCGCGCTGATCAAGAAGAACCCTGGTTTAGCTCATACGCCGGTGATCATGCTTTCGTCGAACGACGGGCTGTTTGACCGCGCGCGCAGCCGCATGGTCGGGTCCGACGAATTCCTCGCCAAGCCGTTCACCAAGGAGAGCTTGCTAGCGGCCGCCGCTGCGCATGCGCCGCGGCAAGCATCGGGTCCGCTCGCATGAACGCAAGCATCGGGCCGCTCTCCTGGGTGAAGAGCGAGATCGATAGGTCGATGGGGCGCGCGCTGTCGGCGCTGCGCGCTTACGCTGCCGAGAGCGGCCAGGGCGCCAATATTGGACTTGCCCGGGCGCAGCTGCATCAGGTGCATGGCGCCCTTTCCATCGTCGGCCTGGACGGCCTGGCGCGCGTAGCGCAAGAACTCGAGGCGCTGCTCGCAGACATGGAGCACGACGCGCTCGGGCGCACGCGGGAAATAGTTGCGCTCGCCGCGCGCGCCTTCGAAGCGCTAGGCGCTTATCTGGATGCCCTCGCCTCGGGCTCGGACAATCGGCCGCTCCGGCTGTATCCGATTTACAGCGAACTGGTCCAGGCGCGGGGAAACGGCGCGGCCGACCCGGTTGATCTCTATTTTCCCGATGTCTCCTTTCGCCCTCCGGATCGCGACGGGAGCCCGGTCGTGCTCGGCGCGGAGGACGAAGCGCGTTATTTCCACGATCAACGCGCCCGCTTCCAGCGCGGGATGGTGCAATGGTTACGCCAGGATTCCCTCGGTGCGGGGGAAATGCGCGCCGCGGTCGAAGCGATCGAAGCTGCGCAGGGGACCATGGGGCAGCGCGCTTTCTGGTGGGCAGCGCTTGCATTCTTCGACGCGCTCGAGCGCAATGCGCTTCCCCCCGAGGTCGATTCGAAGCGCATGTGCAGCCGCATAGAGCAGCAGATCCGGCGCCGCCAGGAGGGGCTGCAAAATATCGCCGGGCGCTTGCTGCGCGAGGTGCTGTACTGCGTCGCGCTCGCGCGCCCCGAGAGCGAGCATCTGCGCTTGGTGCAGGAAACCTGCGCGCTTCGGCAGACGCTGCCGGAAAAGGCAAGCGCCGCCGCCATGCCCGCGGCCGGTCCGGCGGCGCCGAAAACTGCGCGCGAGGCGCTCGATGAGGCAAAGGCCAATTGGAACCAGTTTGCCTCCGGCAATGCACAGAGCCTGCCCGCATTCCAGACCGCCGCAACGGCGCTCAGGGACGCGAGTGCGGCGCTTGGCAACGCCGATCTGACGGCGCTTACGCGTGAGATCGCGCGGCTTGCGAACTGGCTTGCCTCGAATCCCAGGAGCATGAGCGAGGCTATTTCGCTGGAGGTAACCACTGCGCTGCTGCTGCTGGAGAAAGCAATTGGCAATCTGGCGGTCCTTGGGGCCGAATTCGCCGAACAGTCGCGATTTGTGTGCGGACGCATACAGGCATGCGTCCAGGGCAACTTGCTCAGGACCGCGCCGCCGATTCCGCTGCTCGACGAAATGTCGCGCACGGCGCAGGAGCGACTGGTCACCGACCAGCTGGTCGCTGAGATGCGGGCGAACCTGGGGCGCATCGAGCAAGTGCTCGATGCGTTCTTTCGCGATGGCTCTCGGCGCACCGATCTCGAGGCGCTTGAACGCCCCCTGAATCAGCTGAAAGGCGCCCTGCAAATGCTCGGAGAGGCGCGCGCCCGCGATGCGCTCGAGGACTGCGATGCTCAGATCCGGCATGTTGCGCAACCCTCGTATTCGCCGCGTCAAGACGAGTTCGAGCGTATCGCTCAAATACTCTCGGGTCTGGGTTTCTACATCGAATCCCTTGCGTGGGGCGAGGCCGACTTCGACGAGACGATGCGGCCGATCGCCACGAGCGGTCTGGAGAAGGCGGCCGCGAACGAACAGGCGATGACGGTCGAAGCCGAGGTGCAGCAGCAAAGGCGCGAAACCGAGAAGCTCTACGACCAGTGGAAGAGGACCCCGGCCGACATCTCGCTCAAGAGCGAATTGCAGAAGAACCTTGCCGCTATCCGTAAGAGCGCGGGGTTGATCGCCGATGCGGCGCTCGAAAGCAAAGCGCAGCAGGCGCTGCGCGCACTCGAGGACGAGCAAGCCTCGTCGCTCGCGCCGGCGATTGCCGAGGCGATCGAGAAAATAGCACCCGCCGGCGCGGTGCAGGGGCCCTCGGCGCGGACTGCCAAGCTCATCGACGCCGGCACGGAGGCGATCGAAGCCGAGCTGCTCGCCGTCTACCTTGAAGAGGCCGATGAAGTGCTGGCGACGATCCGCTGCCATCTCGAAACCATGGCTGCGAATCCCGACGACCGGGAAGCGCTCACTGTCATCCGCCGCGGATTCCATACGCTCAGAGGCGGCAGCCTCACGGTGGGATTGACGCGCCTGGGCGAGGCCGTTTGGGCGGCCGAGAAGACGCTGAATCTGTGGCTGGAGGAGCGGCGCGCCGTGACCGGCGACCTCCTGCGCCTGATCGACGCGGCGCGCGAGTATTTTTGCGAGAACGTCGCGCGGCTCAAGTCCGGCGTCGCCGCCACCGACGGGCGCGAGCTCATCGAACAGGCGGAGCGCACCGCCGCCGGGACGATACTGGTTGCGCCAGACCGGGTGACGGCGGTTGAGACGGCGGGCGAGCAAGCGCTTCCACCCGAGTCGGAGTTTGTCGTGATCGGCGAGCATCAGGTCGCGCGCACGGTGTTTCAGGCTTTCTCCAAAGCGGCCAAAGGCCTCCTTGCGACCCTCGCAGCAGAGCGCGAAATTCTGCTCACGCACGGTGTCATCACCGACGCGATGATGCGCGCCACGCACGAGCTGGCCGAAATATGCGCCACGGTCGGCGCGGAGGCGGCCCGGGAGCTGGGCCGAGCGCTGGAGCGCGCGCTGCAGGCGCTGGGGGCGACGGCGCTGTCGGAGTCCGAGGAGTCGCTGATTGTGCAGACCATCGATGCGCTGGGTGAGACGGTGAACACCATCGAGACGCTGCGACGACCCACGCCGCGGGCCGATCTGACCGATTTGCTCGGCCGGATCGGATCCCCCCTCGAGCCTGCCCCGGCGCCGCCGGCTGCGCTTGAAGTGCGAACCGATGCCGTGGACCGACGGGTCAACGAGACCGGCGAAGGCGCGATCGCAAGCAGCCGGATCGACGGCGAAATGCGCGCCCTCAGGGCGGGCACGCAGGAACTGAGCTGCAACGCGGTGCGCTTGCACGCCCGGCTGCGCGAAATCGAGATTCAGGCCGAATCGCAGATGCACTCGCGTTCGAAGGACGCGCAGGCGGTGGGGCAGGGCGAGGAGTCCGATCCGCTGGTGCGCGATCGTTTCACGCGCTTGCAGGAACTCTCGCGCCTGATGGCCGAATCGATTGCCGACTTGCAGGCCGCAGATCAAAATCTGATCGACGCGCTCCAGCGAATCGACGCAGTCCTGGCGGTGCAGGCGCAACTGAACCACGATCCGCGGTGAGGTCCGACGCGCGCACGCAAGGACAGCTCCGGATTGGACTTCTTCCTCGCACCGGCTTGCCTGGCCAGAACCCGGGCGCCTCGGCTGCGGCAGGCCGGGCCGGCCTTTCCGACCCGATTCGACTACGCCATGGTGTCGCGGCAGCGCACGGATTACAATGTCGCCAGGGTGCCCCCATGGCCCAAGTCGACCTGACTCATCACTTTCTAATCGCCATGCCCAACATGGCCGATCCCTATTTCTCGCGCACGCTCACCTATATCTGCGAGCACAACGAGCAAGGGGCGCTTGGAATCGTCGTCAATCGCCCGATCGACATGACGCTGGGCGCGCTGTTCGAGCGCCTGGACATGGCGCTTTCCTCGGATGGTCCCGGGAGCAAACCGGTGTATTTCGGCGGGCCGGTCCAGACCGAGCGCGGTTTCGTGCTGCATCAGCCGCTGGGGCAATGGCAATCAACGCTATCGGTCAGGGACAAGGTCGGACTCACGACCTCCAAGGATATTCTCGAGGCCGTCGGAAACGGGACCGGACCCGCCAAGATGTTGGTCACGCTCGGTTACTCGGGTTGGGCAGCCGGACAGCTGGAAAGCGAAATCAAGCAGAATGCATGGCTCACCGTGGAAGCCCAGGACGCCATCATTTTTGACCTGCCGGCCGAGCAGCGGTTGCCCGCGGCAATGCGATTGCTCGGCGTGAATTACGCCACACTCTCCGACGAGGCGGGACACGCGTGAGGAACCTGAGGGGCGAGGAGTGAGGAGTGAGGAGTTGAAACGGACTGCCGTTGGCGGGGTTACTCCTTACTCCTCACTCCTCGCCCCTCGCGCAGTTACAATTCTCGCTTTCGACTTCGGCGCAAGCAAAATCGGTGTGGCGGTGGGCAACACCGAAACAGGCACGGCCAGTCCGCTCGGGCTGGTGGGCGCTGCGAGCGGCGCGGCGCGCATGGAGAAGATCGAAGCGCTGGTACGCGAGTGGAACCCGGGAAAACTGGTCGTGGGACTGCCTGTCACGCTGGAGGGAGCCGAAAACGAGATGACTAGGCGCGCCCGCCGCTTCGCACGCCAGCTTGCCGCACGCTTCTGCCTGCCGGTCGATCTTGCCGACGAGCGCCTGAGCTCGGTCGCGGCCGAAGCGCGGCTGCGTGAAGGCGCGCGCGGCGGTCGAAAGTACAAGGATCTGGTGCACGCGGAGGCGGCGCAGATCATCCTGCAAAGTTACCTGGACGAGCAACATGCTTCCCGACGCTGAAGGTCTCATCGCGCGCTTGGTCAAACAACTGCGAGCGCACATTACGCCCGAAACCGGAGTGGTCGGCATCGTCACCGGCGGTGCATGGCTCGCCGAGCGGCTGCACCAGGCGCTGGGCATAACGACCCCGCTGGGCAAGCTCGATATTTCCTTCTACCGCGACGACTTCGACGAGGCCGGCTTGCATCATCAGGTCAGGCCGTCGCAGATCCCCTTCGAAGTGCAGGGCCGCAAGCTCCTGCTGGTCGATGACGTGCTCTACACCGGCCGCACGGTGCGCGCCGCGATGAACGAGCTGTTCGATTATGGCCGGCCCGCCAGCATCGAGCTTGCCGTACTCGTCGATCGCGGCGGACGCGAGCTTCCCATCGCGGCGCAGTACACCGGAGATTCGATCGAGGTCCCCCCGGGGAAGATACTGGTCCTCGATCGCGACGAAGCCGGGAATCTGAGCCTGCACATCTCAGACCGGCGCCGAGAACGCAGCACCGGAGGCGCGAAGTGATGAACCGCAATCCGCAGTTGGACGAAAAGGGCGTGCTGCGGCACCTGCTCACCATCGAGGGGCTGCCGCGCGAAGTCCTCACCCATATCCTCGATACCGCCGCCTCGTTTATCGGTGTTACCGACCGCGAGGTGAAGAAAGTGCCTTTGCTGCGCGGAAAGAGCGTATTCAACCTGTTCTTCGAGGCCTCCACGCGCACCCGCACCACCTTCGAGATCGCGGCCAAGCGCCTCTCGGCCGATGTGATCAACCTGAACATCGCGACCTCTTCGCAGACCAAGGGCGAAACGCTGCTCGATACCGTCGACAACCTTTCGGCGATGCATGCCGACATGTTCGTGGTGCGACACGCGCAATCGGGCGCAGCGCACCTAATCGCGCGCCACATCGGCTCGCGCGGTCACGTGATCAATGCCGGCGATGGGCGCCATGCGCACCCGACTCAAGGGCTGCTCGACACCTACACCATCCGCCACTACAAGCGCGATTTCTCGCGTTTGTCGGTGGCCATCGTCGGCGATGTGCTGCATTCGCGCGTGGCACGCTCGCTCATCCACGCGCTCACCACGCTGGGTGCGCCCGACGTGCGTGTCATAGGGCCGAAGACGCTTCTGCCCACAGGCGTGGAGCAGCTCGGCGTGCGAGTCTTCCACGACATCGACGCGGGCCTGCGCGACTGCGACGTGATCGTGATGCTGCGCGTGCAGAACGAGCG
>JACQTO010000112.1 GCA_016210745.1 Betaproteobacteria bacterium | reverse complement strand
TCGCCAAATTTGTCAACAATCAACTCGTAGGTGACTGATTCGGTCACCGTACACCCTGGCAACGTTGCCGCAGGCCTCCGCCACTGCGGCGTTCAGGGAAGAAAGCGACTTTCTGTTTCACGCTATTTCTTGTCGTCGAATCTGCCGATGCGGCGCACCGCCGTGGCGAGCATTTTCGCGTCGCGTTCCCAGAATTTCTGGAATTCCGGCGCATCGAGATAGCTGATAGGCGTCCGAATTTTCGCCATCGCATTCTTGAAGTCCGGGTCCTCCACCGCCGCGCGCACCGCGTTGCGAAGCGCAGTCATGACTGTGCTGGGAGTGCCTGCTGGGGCGAACACCCCAGACCAGATGTAGAACTCGGCGTCGTAGCCCAGTTCCTTGAACGTCGGCACGTCGGGCAGCGCTTCGAGGCGCTTTACCCCCCAGCTCCCGAGCGCTTTCAGCCTGCCGCCCTTGACCTGCCCGATGACCGCGGAGGGACCGGAGGCCAGTGCGTCGATCTGGCCGCCCAGCAGCGCCGTCATCGCCGGGCCGACGCCGGTATAGGGAATGTGCCAAAGTTTGATGTCGGCGGCGTGGGCAAAGATCTCCATGGCCAACTGATTCACGCTGTAGAGCCCGGAGGAGCCGAAATTGATTTTCGCCGGGCGCTTTTTTGCGTCATCGACAAAATCCTTCACCGTTTTCCATGGCGCATCGCCGCGCACCACCAGCACGCCCGGATCGGCGGAGATGAGCGCAATCGGCGCCAGCTGGTTCATTTCGTAAGGGGGCTTGCGATCGTACAGCCGCTCGGCCTCGGGGGTGATCGAAATGAAGGAGAGGGCCATCAGCGTGGTGTAGCCGTCGGGTTTGGCGTTGGCGACAGCCGCAGTGCCTATCGCCCCAGTGGCGCCGGCCTTATTCTCCACCAGGACGCGCTGCTTCAGCGTTTTTTCCATGGCGAAGGCTAAAGGCCTGGCAATCAGGTCCGCGACGCCCCCCGGCGGCAGCCCGACCACCATGGTGATGGGACGGCTCGGGTAGACGTCCTGGGCGTGGAGCGCGGCTGAAAACAAAAGCGCGCCTGCAGCGGCGAGTAGACGGCGAGTCATGGGTTTCCTCCTTTCTCGTTTCTGTGGATTGGCGGATTCTAGCTCGCCAATCATAACGGAAGCGCCACGGTGCGGTAGGAATCCGAAATCTCGCTTGCTTATGGCGCTCAGGCCAGGCGCGCGACGACGGCGATCAGAGGAAGCCCGACGACGGAGGACTCACGCGCTCACGGCGGCAGGTCTTGGACCCCCGCGTGTGTCTCGGGAGCGAACAGGTCGTCGACCCGATCGATACGTTGCGCAAGCAGGCCCTGTTCCCAGGCGTACTGTGCGGCGGTTTCCAGCACGTGGCGGTTCTGCTCGAGGCCGTAGGGCCAGTAGTCGTTGCCCATTACGCGGCGCGTCGCCTCGATTTGCTCGGTCAGCCAGGGCAGCGTGACGTGCAGCGGCGGCGAGCTCGTGAGCCGGCGTATCGCCAGTTCTTTCGCCTGGACAAAGGCCTTGTAGAGAGCCTGCATCACCCAGGGATATTTCTCGTAGACGTCGCGGCGCACCACGACCACATGCATGATCGGAAATATACCGGTACGGCGGAAATAATCCTCTTCGGCAGCGCGAAAATTCGGAAATAATCTGGCCACGTTGGGCGATCCCCGCCGAAACGACATCGGCAGCGTGGGAAACGCGGCATCCAGCTCGCCGCGATCGAGCATGGCGTCGATACATTGATCGCCGGGAATAAGCTCAGTGCGCACTCCCGCCGGCATTTCCATTTCGATCTGAGTTTTGAAGTGCGGGTCAGGGGCGTTGTACCCGCCCAGATGCCACACGAGATCGGAGCTGCCGACGCCATACTCGTGCTGGAGGAATCCGCGTATCCACAGCGCTGCCGTCTGCACATATTCCTGGACGCCGACCCGCTTGCCTTTGAGGTCCTTCGGCGAATCGATACCGGCGTGAACGTTGATCCAGATGTGCTCGTGGCGAAAGCGCCGGGAAGGGTAGACCGGGATGCCTACAAAACGCCGGTCTCCGCGGGAATGCAGGCTCATGAATGTCGAAAGCGAGAGCTCCGAGGCGTCGAATTCGGCGTGGCGCGCCTGCCGGCGGAAGGTTTCCAGGGGCATCATCGGCAGAAAGTTCAGGTCGACACCCTCGACGGCCACCGTGCCGTCGCGCAGCCCGAAGGTACGATCATAGAGTCCGCAGGCAAGCGTGATGGGAAGCTTCATGCTTTGTGTCCGTAATCAGGATTCAGGATCCGGGATTTAGTCACTTACAAGTTGACTGTTGATAGATTTGGCGAAGATTTGGTTTCTAAATTCGTCTCCCCTTTTCGTGCAGTTGCACGCAACTGCACGAAAAGGGGAGATGGATAAACGGCAAAACCGACTTCTTTGGTTCGGGCTCGTCCGGTTTAGGAGTTAGGGGCCACGCGGCTAACTTTCCTGAATCCTGAATCCTGAATCCTGGTTCCTGAATCCTGACCCTACTTCTTATCTTCGATCCGCCCTATGCGCCGCACTGCAGCGGCGAGCCTCTTGGCGTCGCGGTCCCAGAACTTCTGGAATTCCGGTGCATCGAGGTAGTTGATGGGGGTTTCGATTTTTGCCATTGCGTTCCTGAAGTCCGGATCCTGCACTGCAGAGCGCGCGGCATTGCGCAGTGCGGCCATGACCGAGGGGGGCGTGCCGGCAGGGGCGAAGAGCCCCGACCAGATGTAGAACTCGGCGTCGTAGCCCAGCTCCTTGAAGGTCGGCACATCGCGCAGCGATTCGAGGCGCTTGTCACCCCAGCTCCCGAGCACTTTCAGCTTGCCGCCTTTGACATGCCCGATGATCGCCGAGGGGCCGGACGCGAGCGCTTCGATCTGACCGCCGAGCAGGGCCGTGACCGCCGGGCCCCCGCCGGTGTAGGGAACGTGCCAGAGCTTGATATCGGCAGCGTGCGCGAAGATTTCCATTGCAATGTGCAGGGTGCCGTAGATGCCGGAGGAGCCGTAGTTGATCTTGGCGGGGCGCTTTTTCGCGTCGTCGACAAAATCCTTTACCGTTTTCCACGGCGAATCGCTGCGTACCACGAGCACGGTCGGATCGGCCGAAATGAGCGCGATCGGCGCCAACTGGTTCATCTCGTAGGGCGGCTTGCGCTCGAATAGCCTCTCGGCCTCCGGAATGATCGAAATCGAGGACAGCGCCATCAGCAGCGTGTGGCCGTCAGGTTTGGCGCTGGCGACCACGGCCATGCCGATGGCCCCGCCCGCACCGGCCCTGTTCTCCACGATGATGCGCTGCTTCAGCGTTTTTCCCATGGCGAATGCCGTCGGCCGCCCGGTCAGGTCGGCGACACCGCCGGGCGGGTAGGGCACGAGCATGGTGATGGGGCGGCTCGGGTATGCTTCCTGGGCCTGGAGCGCGGCGCAAAACAAGAACACAACGGCGGCGAAAAGATGGCGGATCATCGGTTCTCCCCAATGCGTGTCCAAGGATTCGCCGATTCTACCCCCTGAATCAATAGGGAGGCGCTCCCGGGCGGCAGCGATCCGATAAAATTGCAGCCTATGAGTGCGCCGCCGTCATTCCATTGCCCGCCGACTTGAACCTGCTCGCGGTTGAGACTTCCTCGGATTTTTTGTCGTTGGCCGTGAGCCGCGAAGCGGAGGTGCGCACGCTTCATATCGCGGCGGGACAGCGCCATGCCGAACTGATCCTCGACTCGATCGACGCCCTGCTGTCCGAGGCCGGACTTGCGCTGCGCGATCTGAACGCCATCGCCTACGGCGCGGGTCCCGGATCATTCACCGGACTGCGCATTGCCTGCGGGGTCGCGCAGGGCCTGGCGCTGGCGGGCTCGCTCAAGGTGCTTGGCATAAGCACTTTGCTTGCGCTTGCCGAGCAGTCCGGAGCGCCGCGCGCCATCGCCTGCATCAATGCGCGCATGGGGGAGGTGTACCATGCCGCGTACCGGCGCGGCGCGGCAGACTGGGAACAAATTCATGCGCCGGGGCTTTGCAAGCCGGAATCGCTGCCGCTAATGGAGAGCGAGGGTTGGGTCGGGTGCGGCAATGGGTTCCTCGCGCACGGCGCAGCGCTTTGCGCGCGGCTCGGCGGCTCGCTTAGCGCCGTGCGCCCGGAATTGGCCCCGACCGCCGAGGCAGTGCTGCGGCTCGCGAGGGTGTCGTTCGAGCGCGGGGAAGGCGAAGCTCCGGCGAGTGCCGTTCCCATCTATCTGCGGGACAAGGTGGCGCTGAAAACAAGCGAGAGAAGATGAAAGATTGCCGCGCCCGAATGTACACGAAACATAATCCATGAGCGCAATCCTGCAGCCGCAACCCTCGATCGAGCCGATGACCGAGGACGACATCGATGAGGTAATGAAGATCGAGCGGCGCGTCTACGAATTCCCCTGGACCAGCGGCAATTTCATCGACTCGCTGCGCGCCGGCTACAGTTGTTCGGTGTATCGCTGCGAACGCCGGCTGCTTGGGTATGCGGTGATGATGCTGGGGGCGGGCGAAGCGCATCTGCTGAATCTCAGCATCGATGCGCGCGTGCAGCGGCGCGGCCACGGAAGCCGTATGCTGGAAAACTTGATCCACGTGGCCAAGCGCTACGGGGCGCGGCAGCTGTTTCTCGAAGTCCGGCCGTCGAACGAAGCGGGAAAGCTCCTGTACTCGAAACACGGATTTCGCCAGGTGGCGGTGCGCCGCGGCTACTATCCCGCGCAGGCGGGCCGCGAGGACGCGCTCCTGTTCGCTCTGGACTTGTAGCCCATGACTGCGCGCCGAAACGAATTCCTCGACGAGATGGGCCTCGGGCCGATTTGGCGGCTGCGTGCGAGAGAGGAATCAGGATCCGGGATTCGGGATTCAGGATCGGAAAAGCAGGATTCAGGATCCAGGATCCAGGATCCAGGATCTGGGATTGAGAATTTGCAGGCGAGTCTGAAGCGGGAGGAGTCTTCGACGAGCAGCGAGGAATCGGCGCGAATACCTCCGACGACAGCGCAGCCTGCGGGGGAAGATCGCGCGGCGAGCATTTTGCGCATGGCTTGGCCCGAATTGAAGGCGGCGGTCGCGAATTGCACGGCGTGCCCTCTTTCCAAGAGCCGCACTCAGAGCGTCTTCGGTATCGGAGACGAGCATGCTGAATGGCTGCTGGTGGGCGAAGCGCCGGGAGCCGAGGAGGATGCGCGTGGCGAACCGTTCGTGGGACAGGCTGGGCGACTGCTCGACAACATGCTGGCTTCGATCGGCCTCACGCGCGGCGACAACATCTACATCGCCAACGTGCTCAAGTGCAGGCCCCCGCGCAACCGCAATCCCGAGGCGTACGAGGTGGCGCAGTGCAGTCCGCACTTGATGCGGCAAATCGAGCTCATTCAGCCCAAACTGATCCTTGCCATGGGGCGATTTGCCGTGCAGGCCCTGCTCGATACCGACGCCTCGATCGCGAGCCTGCGCGGCAAGCGGCACCGTTATCGGGGTGTGCCGCTGGTCGTGACCTACCATCCTGCATACCTGCTGCGCAATCTGCCGGACAAGGCCAAGGCCTGGGAGGATCTGTGTTTTGCCCGCCGCGTGATGGCGGACCTGAAGTCGGGACAGGGCGGCAATTGAAATAGGGCTTGTCGCCCAAATATAGGGAAAGGTTGCACTTGTTGAAGGAGACAGCATGCGCGCTACCTTTTTTGCCGTTCTCGCTCTAGCGACCGCGCTTCTTTCCGGTTGCGGCTACAACGATATCCAGCGCCTCGATGAAGGGGTGAAAGCGGGTTGGTCCGAGGTGCTCAATCAGTACCAACGGCGCGCCGATCTTGTTCCAAACCTGGTGGAAACGGTGAAAGGGTTCGCGGCGCAGGAGCAGCAGGTGTTTGCGCAGGTGACCGAGGCACGCGCCCGGGTGGGGAGCATTCAGGCGACGCCGGAACTGATCAACGACGAGGCCGCGTTCCGCAGATTTCTGGAAGCGCAGGCCAGCATGACGAGCGCGCTTTCGAGGTTGCTGGCGGTTGCGGAAAACTATCCGCAGCTCAAGTCTGACCAGAATTTCCGCGACTTGCAGGCGCAGCTCGAGGGCACCGAAAATCGCATCGCCGTTGCGCGCAACCGCTACATCAAGTCGGTGCAGGATTACAACGTGCTCGTGCGCCAGTTTCCGGTCAACCTGACGGCGATGATGTTCGGCTATCAGGTGAAACCCAATTTCACGGTCGAGAACGAAAAAGCGATCGCCGCACCGCCCAAGGTGGATTTCGGCAAGCAGCCTATGCCGGCGGCCGCCAAGTAGCGCCGCCACATGGCCATGACCGTCGCCATGGCTGCCGACACGGGGGAGAGGATTCCCTTTGACCGTTTGGCGAAAATCGAGCGGCCGCGGCTCGCTTGGGGCGCTTTGACACGCTGGCGGTTTTATTGGCGATCGATAGTTTCGGCGCGCTTTGGCGCTCCTGTGGCCACGCTGGTACTCGCCCTGGTCCTGGCCAATGCGGCGTTGGCCGCCAACGAGATTCAGGTCCCGCCGCTCAGGGCACGCGTCACCGATCTTACCGGCACCCTTTCTGCGCCGCACATTCAGACGCTTGAGCAATCCCTGAGCGAATTCGAGCGCAGGAAGGGAAGCCAGATCGCGGTGCTGATGGTGCCAAGCGTCAAGCCGGAGACCATCGAGGAGTACTCGATCCGCGTGGCCGACCAGTGGAAGATCGGCCGCGCCGGAGTCGATGACGGCATCATCCTGGTCATCGCCAAAGACGACCAGCAGCTTCGCATCGAGGTCGGCCGCGGGCTCGAGGGTGCGATACCGGACGTGATCGCAAAGCGCGTGATCCGCGAGGTCATAGCGCCGCATTTCCTCGCCAACGACTTCTATGGCGGCATCGCGGCCGGCGCCGACAGCTTGATGAAGCTGATCGATGGCGAGCCGCTGGCACCAGTGAATGCGCGGGGGAAACAGGCACAGTCCTGGGAAGCCTACGAGTCCCTTTTCGTGGTCGTGCTGATGCTGGCCTTGGTTTTGGGCCGGATTCTGAGCGCGGTGTTCGGCCGCGCGTTCGGTTCGTCGCTGGTCTCTGCCATCGCGGGCGGAGCGGCGTGGCTCATCACGGGCACGTTGATCGTCACGGTGCTCGCGGCAATCGCCGGATTCATTTTCACCCTCATCGCGGGCTCGTCGGCCGGGCGATTGGTCGGCGGCAGATACGGTGGTGGATGGCCGGGCGGTGGTTGGTCAGGCGGCGGTTGGTCGGGTGGAGGTGGTTTTTCGGGCGGTGGCGGCGGTTTCGGCGGCGGCGGCGCCTCGGGACGCTGGTGAGATCGACATGAATTTAAGACGAATGCTTCGGCACCTGTTCTGCGACCGCTGGTCGGTGCGGCGCGCTTTCCCGAGGCAGACGATGCGCGCAATCGAGCGCGTGACCTCTGAGCAGGAGACGCGCCACATGGGCGAGCTTCGTTTCGCCGTCGAAGCCTCGCTGCCGTTCGAGTCGCTGATCGGCGGCGTTTCAGCGCGCCAGCGCGCCATAGAACTGTTCGGCCGGCTGCGCGTCTGGGATACCGAGCACAATTCGGGCGTACTTGTCTATGTACTGCTTGCGGATCGGGACGTCGAAATCGTTGCAGATCGCGGCATCCATGCCCGGGTGGGCCCGGCCGGCTGGGAGGCGATCTGCAGTCAGATGGAGCGCGCCTTTGCGCGCCGTGAGTTCGAGCAGGGAACGGTTCTAGGCTTGCAGGCGATCAGCGACCTGCTGGCGAAACACTTTCCGGCGTCGGGAGCAAATCCGGACGAGTTGTCCAATAAGCCGGTGATTGTCCAGGATTCAGGATTCTGAAACTGGGTTTAGTCAGCTACGAGTCAACGTTGACGATTCTCGGCCGACCGCGGCCTTGCGCGCTGCGCGCGCCAAACCCGGTTACGCGTAACGGCACGGAAGGTCCGGCGTTTTAATATGAGATCGCCGATGATGCACGGAGGGTTTCTTCATCCGTGCATAATCGGCGATCCGCGCGGACGGCATTTCGTCCGCGCAACATGGCAACGCTGGAAGCCAAATTTCAATGCTTCTCCATCCCTATCAGATGGAGCGAATCGCCTTTGCTCTGGTTGTAGCGATGTCGGAGCATCACCATCAGCATGGTTGCGGATACGAAGAGGCCGAAAATCACCATGATGGTGTAGATGCTCAGATTGGTCGCGACCATGCCCGAATAGATCGCCAGCATGGCCAAGATCGCCAGGTTCTCATTGAAATTCTGCACCGCGATCGAGTGCCCGGCGGATAGCAGCACGTGTCCGCGGTGCTGCAACAGCGCATTCATCGGCACGACGAAACATCCGGCCAACACGCCCACCGCAATGAGAAACAGGTACACCAAAGGCATTGCCGAAACGAACACCATCAGCATCACGACGATTCCCATGGCGATTCCGACCGGCAGCACCGCAAGCGACCGGTGCAACGGAATGAATCGCGCAGCGAATACCGCCCCAAGGGCGATGCCGACCGCGGTGATGCCCTGAAGAATGGCCCCCTTCGACAGCGGCAGGCCAAGATGCATTTCCGCCCACCTGAGCACGAGGAACTGGAGCGTGGCGCCGGCGCCCCAGAACAAGGTGGTGACCGCGAGCGTGATCTGACCCAGTTTGTCGCGCCAGAGCGTGGTGAAGCACCCCCAGAAATCGCTCATCAGCAGCAACGGGTTGGTGCGCTGGGGCTCGTAGTGCGCGCCGGTGTCGGGGATGAACAGATTGAAGATCGCCGCGACAATGTAGATCAGGGCGATCAGCGGGATCGCCGCCTCCGCCGGCGTGTCGATGCCGGCGGCGAGGTAGGCCTTCTCGGGGGCGAGCAGCAGGTGGGATATCGCCGGGCTGATGAGGGCTCCGCCGAGCAGCACGCCGAGGATGATGGAAGCCACGGTCAACCCCTCGATCCAGCCGTTGGCGAGGACGAGCTGCCGCGGCGGCAGCAACTCGGTGAGTATGCCGTATTTCGCGGGGGAATAGGCTGCGGCACCCAGTCCGACGACCGCGTATGCGACGAGCACCATGACATAGCCTTGCACTCCCGCCGGCGATGCGAGTTCGTAGAACAGCAGCATGGCGCAGCCTACGATCTTGACCATGTTCGTGATGAACATGACGCGTCCCTTGGGCATCGAGTCGGCGAATGCGCCCACGAAGGGGGCGAGCATGACGTAGGAGAGGGTGAAGAAGAACTTCAGCAGCGGGGCCATCCAGGCCGGACCCGAGAGCTCTGCGAGCAGCGCGATGGCGGCGATGAGCAGCGCATTGTCGGCGAGCGAACTAAAGAATTGCGCCGCCATGATGGTGTAGAAACCGCGTTTCATTTTTCCCGGCCCCCGCAGCCGCTTAGACGGAGGGTTCTGGCGGCGCGGTGAATTCTCACTGTGGCTGTTCTTGGCGCCGCCATGATGGTGTAAAAGCCGCGCTTCATCGTGCTAATGCTAAATGCATCGAGGCTCCATGAATACCAATCCGGTCCCAGGAAGCCCGCTTTATACCATGAGGTGACGGGCCAATGCGGCAAACCTGCGCCGGGCGCGATGCCGTACAGCAACTGGTGGCCTCTGCATGAGTTATGGTTCAATTACTGTCCGGGGCAACGGAGGGCGTGATGGCGGACCGAAGGCTGCAAGTGTTTCACGCGGTTGCGAAGCAGATGAGCTTTACCAAGGCCGCCGAGGTCCTGTTCATGACTCAGCCGGCGGTGACTTTCCAGATCAAGCAGCTCGAGGAGCACTACAACACCCGACTGTTCGAGCGCGGACACGGCAGAATCTCGCTTACGCCGGCGGGCGATCTGGTGCTCGATTACGCCGATCGCATCCTCGCGCTTTCGAGCGAGCTCGAGACGAAGCTCAGGGAAATAACGGGCAGGGTCTCCGGCCCGCTGCTGATAGGCGCCAGCACCACCATTGCAGAATTCATGCTGCCTCGCGTGTTGGGTGAGTTCAAGACGCGCTATCCGGAGGTCCATGCCAAGCTCTTCGTCGCCAATTCCGAGACTATAGAAAACCGGGTCGCCGAGCATATGCTCGACATCGGCCTCATAGAGGCCCCGTCGCACCTGCCAGCGCTTCTCACCGAGGTATGCTGCGAGGACGAGCTGCAAGTGATAGTCTCGCCGGAGCACCCGCTGGCACAGCACAAACAGGTTTCGCCCAAGCAGTTGCTCCCGTACCCGTACATCAGCCGGGAGGCCGGATCGGGAACACGCGAATTCACCGATCTTTATTTCCGCAAGTCAGGTATCAGTCTGGAAGATCTGAACATCGAGATGGAACTGGGCAGCCCCGAAGCTCTGAAAGGTGTAGTCGCCGTGGGCATGGGATTCGCGATCATGTCGCGCGTCGCGATTGAAAAGGAAAAGAAGCTGGGCGAACTGATTGCCCTGCCGCTTGCGCCCAAACTCATCAGGACGCTGTCGCTTGTCTACCCTAAGGAAAAATTTCGTTCGCGGCTTGTGAATGCGTTCATCGATTTTGCCAAAGGCAGACTCAAGGGGCACGAGCGCTGAGCACCTACTTATGCGGCCTGTCTACGCAACGATCAGCCTGAGCGCGCTGCGCCATAATCTGGCCCTCGCTCGGGCGAGGGCCCCGGGCGCGCGCGTTTGGGCCGTGGTCAAGGCAAACGGCTATGGACACGGCCTGCTCCGTGCAGTTGCCGCGTTCGATGCCGCTGACGGCTTCGCCCTGGTGGAGGTCGATGCCGCGGCCCGGTTGCGCGAGCAGGGCTGCACCAAGCCTTTGCTGATGATCGAAGGTTTCTTCAGCCCCGAAGAACTGGCCGAATATTCCGCGCGAGGGTTGGTCGCGGTAGTCCACAATATCGAGCAGGTGCGCATGCTGGAGACGAGCGGGCTCGCCGCCGCTCCGGTCGCCGTCTATCTGAAGCTCAACACGGGCATGAACCGGCTCGGTTTCTGCGGCTCCAAGGCGCTGGCTGCGCTCGAACGGCTGCGGGCCTGTGCCAGCGTTTCCTCGATCGTGCTCATGACGCATTTTGCCGACGCCGACGGACAAACCGGCGTCGCCGACCAGCTCGCGCAATTTCGCGCTCTAAACCTCGACCCGTCGTTGCCGCGCTCGCTCGCAAACTCCGCTGCGCTGCTGCGCTATCCCGAGACCCATGCCGATTGGGTGCGTCCGGGAATCATGCTTTACGGCTGCTCGCCGTTTCCCGATGAAAGCGCGCAAGCGCTCGGACTGAAACCGGCAATGACATTGCGCAGCCGCATTATTGCGGTGCAGGAGCTGCAACCGGGCGCCCCTGTCGGCTACGGCGCAATATACACCGCGCGGGAGCCGATGCGGGTCGGCATCGTCGCCTGCGGCTACGCCCACGGCTATCCGCGGCACGCACCCGGATTCAATGACCGGGGAACGCCGATCATCGTCGGCGGCGTGCGCACGACGATACTCGGAAGGGTATCCATGGATATGCTGGCTGCCGACATCACGCGGATTCCGCAGGCCGGCGTCGGAACTGAGGTCACCCTTTGGGGCGAGGGACTCGCGGCCGATGAAGTCGCGGCAGCCGCGGAAACGCTGAGCTATGAGCTGTTGTGCGCCCTTGCACCGCACGTGCGCGTGATCGAGATCGAGTGAGGGCGGAAAGATGAAGTCATTGCACGCTGATCACACGATTGTTGACGCAGTCGAGGGGAATTTGCTTTTCAATAGGTCTCAGCATTTTGTGCAGTTGCTTGCAACTGCACAAAATGCTGAGATTGAAAGGATGCAAAATCAGCATCGCTGCTTCAGTCCCGTTCGGTTTCGGGAATGGAGCCAGATGCGCTTCGCAGCGCATGAGCATGCGTTGCCTCGTCGTTTCGATTGATTGAGCGCCGTGGCAAAGCCGAAATCGATCTACGCGTGTACGGAGTGCGGCGGGCAATCGCCGAAATGGCAGGGACAATGCCCGAGTTGCGGCGCGTGGAACACGCTTGTCGAGTCCGTTGCCGAGGTGCCCGCACGCCATCGCTTCGCAGGGGCTGAAGGGGCGGCCAAGCTGCAGTTGCTCTCGGAGGTGCGCGCGACCGAAGCGGAGCGGGTCTGTACCGGCGTTACCGAATTGGACCGGGTGCTTGGGGGCGGTCTAGTCGCGGGGCAGGTGGTGCTGATAGGGGGCGACCCGGGCGTGGGCAAATCCACGCTGCTGCTTCAGGCGCTCGCTGGGATGAGCAAGACCGTCAAAGCGCTCTACGTGAGCGGCGAGGAGTCGGCGCGCCAGGTGGCGCTGCGCGCGCGGCGCTTGGCACTGGAATCCGGGGGGCTCGAACTGTTGGCGGAAATACAGTTGGAGAAGATTCTCGCGACGCTGGAAGCTTCGCGACCGGATATCGCGGTCATCGATTCGATTCAGACCCTTTACTCCGAACAATTGACATCGGCTCCCGGTTCCGTGGCTCAGGTACGCGAATGCGTAGCGCAATTGACGCGTTTTGCCAAACAGGCTGGAACGACCATCGTGCTCGTGGGACACGTCACCAAGGAGGGCGCAATCGCCGGCCCGCGCGTGGTCGAGCACATCGTCGATACGGTGCTTTATTTCGAAGGAGATACCCAACAAAGCTTCCGATTAGTGCGGGCGTTCAAGAACCGTTTCGGAGCCGTGAACGAGCTGGGCGTGTTCGCGATGACCGACAGGGGGTTGAAATGCGTTTCCAATCCTTCGGCGATCTTTCTCTCGGGCCACATGGGCCAAGTGGCGGGTTCGTGCGTTCTCGTCGCGCAGGAAGGTTCGCGGCCATTGTTGGTGGAGATCCAGGCGCTGGTCGACAGCTCGCATGCGAGCAGCCCGCGAAGGCTATGTGTCGGACTGGAGCAAAACCGCCTGGCGATGCTGCTCGCAGTGTTGCACCGTCACGCGGGGCTCAGCTGCTACGACCAGGACGTGTTCGTGAATGCGGTAGGCGGGGTTCGCATCGGCGAGCCCGCGGCCGATCTCGCGGTGCTGCTTGCGATCGTGTCGAGCCTGCGTGATGCGCCGCTGCCGGAAAAACTGGCGGTGTTCGGCGAGGTTGGTCTTGCGGGCGAAGTTCGGCCCGCTCCGCGCGGCCAGGAGCGCCTGCGCGAGGCGGCCAAGCTCGGTTTCACTCGGGCGCTGATACCTAAAGCGAACGCGCCGAAGCGATCATTCGAGGGCATGGAAATCATTGCCGTCGAGCGCCTGGCGGAAGCGGTTGAGCGGTTTCGCTGAGCGGCCGGTGCAGATCTCTATCCAACTTACGACATCTGCGCGAACCGGCTCTTATTTCGTCTCCACGTTCTTGAGCGGCTGCGATCCCGCAACCGCTCAAGAACGTGGAGATTGATGAAAGGCAGAAACAACTCCGATCATCCGGACTTCTGGTCTATGGCAAGTTCTCCAGTACCGCTCGGGCAGCCGACGCGCCGCTTCTTACCGCCGCCTCCAGCGTTCCCGGGTAGTCGCTCGCGGTGTAATCGCCGGCAAGAAAGAGACCGGCGACGTTCGTGCGTGTCGGTGGACGTATTAGTCCGATGCCACAGGAAAAGGTGGCGCGTTTTTCCGCAATGACGCGCGACCACAGCGGCGCGGGCAGATCGCCCATCGCGCCCGACAGCTCTTGGTGAATGCCGTGCGTGAATTCGGCCTGCGAGAGTTGTTCGTGGGCGCCTGAAGCGCTGGCTACGGCGGCGATCAGGCCGGGTCTGCCTGAGGTCTTTCCGCGGTCAAACGCCCACTGCAACAGTCCGCCGGTGAAGCCGACCATGGGGGAGGACAGGCGCACGCTGTCGGCGTATTGCAGGTAACAGGTGTAGATCGGTTCGTACTGAAGCGCCTCGATCGCGGTGCGCACTGCCTCGAGTTCTGGAAACCCTTCGATCAGGGCGAGCGCATGTTGCGGTGCGCAGGCGATAATCACGTGGCCGAATCGCTGCGGCCGGTCGTCGAGCCGAAAGCCGTTGTTGTCCCGCTCGATGCGGTGCACGGCAGCGCCCAGCTCGATGATGCCTCCGTGACGCTTTACGAACTCGGCTGCAGGGTCGGGGAAAGTCCTGCCGAGGTCGAGCCTGGGCAGCAGCAGATCGCTGTTCTCTCGTTTGCCGGTGAGCCCATCGCGCACGACGTTGGCAAATACCTGTGCCGAGGCGCGGTCGGGCGGCGTGTTGAGCGCGGACACACATAGCGGTTCCCACAGGTAAGTCCGCAACGGACCTCGCTGCCCGTGCGCCTCGAGAAAGGCGGCCACCGAGCAGTCGGGCTCGACGCGAAACCCGGTGGCCTTTAGCCGGGACATAAATCGCAGGGCAGCGAGGGCTTGTTCGCGATCGAGGCCTCTTGCGAACCACAGCCCGATGAGCAGATTGAGCGGATAGGGAAGGCGCGGGGCGCGCAGGTGAAAGCCGCCCGCAAAGCGCAATTCCAGCGGCAGCCGCAGAAGCAGCTCGCGCGCGTCGGCGCCTACCCGGCGCATCAGCGCGAGCGTTTCGCGATAGGCTCCGATCAGAATATGTTGGCCGTTGTCGAGTTCGGCCCCGTCCAAGAGAACGCGTCGCGCGCGGCCGCCCAGATTGCGCGATGCCTCGAATGCGGTAACGGGAATGCCGCGCTCGGACAGCATGACCGCGGCGGCCAGGCCGGCCCACCCGGCGCCGACTACCGCGACATTCGCTGCGGGCGAATTCTCAGTCATTTACAAGTTTACTGTTGACGGATTTGGCGAAGATCCGGTTTCTATATACGGCGTCTTAAGTCCTGTCTCATGCCAGCAGCGGACTTGCGCGCTGCGCGCGCCAACCGCGTTTTCTGCACGGATAAACGCCATCCGTGCAGAAAACGCGTATATGGACCCCTCCTCGTTTGCAAGCACACCGTTCTTTGGCGGTAAGGTACGACTGCTCACGTATATCCGGCCTCTAAGTACCGCGTCGATTGATCGACACCGGGCCATGATGGGCTATTCGCGCGCCAGCTCCCTATCGGTTAGTCGTGCTTTTCGCACTTCGCGTTTCCCGGGTCTTGCCGGCGCCGGTTCGACCTGTTTGCCATCGTCAGGTTTGCTTAGCAATCGTGGATGATGTGCTCCATGCTTTTGCTCACAAAGTGAGTCGGTGATTCGGTTTTCGAGAAGACTTCAGGCCACAATCCGATCCGGTTCGTAATTGGTGTCGTTCTTCAACATTGCCCAAGCCATGCGCGTGGTCTTGTTGGCCAGCGCCGCCGCAGCGACATTTGGGTGGCGACGCTCTGCCAGACGGGTGACCCACTGACTGAGCCGGTCAGTCTTGCCATTGGCAGTTCGGATCACAGATCGCGCCCCGTGAATCAGCAAGGTCCGCAGGTAAGTGTCACCTCGCTTGCTGATGCCCAGCAACCGCTCCTTGCCCCCTGAGCTGTGCTGTTTTGGCGTGAGCCCGAACGCGGCCGACATCTGCCGGCCATTGGCGAACTGTGCCCCATCGCCTACCGCCGCTACCAACGCGGTTGCGATGATCGGGCCGACCCCGCGAAGCTGCTGGAGCCGCTTTGCGACCGGATGGCTTTGCGCGATCAGCGCGATTTCTCGGTCCAGTTCCACCACACGAGCATCCAGCCCCAGGAGATCGCCCCAGAGTGCGTTCAACAGCCGACGGAACCGATCCGTCAGGCCGTTCTGCGCGTCCTCGAGCCAAAGCGGTAATGCCCCTCGCAGATGCGACAGTTCCTTGGGCGCAATTAGCCCGTACTCGGCGACCAGGCCGCGGATCTGGTTGGCTTTGGCGGTGCGTTGCTCGATCAATCCGGAGCGAACACGGTGTACGGCTTGAATGTCCTGTTGCTCAACGTTCTTCACGGCTACAAACCGCATCCCTGGCCGACTCATCGCCTCACAGATCGCTTCGGCGTCATTCGCGTCGTTCTTGTTACTCTTCACGTACGGCTTCACGAATTGCGGTGCAATCAACTTCACTGCGAATCCCTTCTCCTGTAGCATGCGCGCCCAGTAGTGAGCGCCACCGCAGGACTCCATGCCAATCTTGCAGCCTGGCTCAACCGTCTCAAGCAACACCTTGACCCAGCTCTCCCGAGCAAGCCGCCGGCGCCAGACTGCCTTCTCTTTCCGGTCCACGCCGTGGACCTGAAATACGCTCTTTGCCAAATCAACCCCAACTCGAATAAGCTTCATGGCGGACTCCTCCTCTCTGTTGACTGGTGGATGACACTTCCAGTCTGGCACTTCGATGCCGATTAGGTGAGGAGGGGTCCATCCCATTGGTTATGGATAGAACCAGGACGGCTTGGGTTGTTATACGAGATCGTCGATTGCGCACGGGTAGCTTTATCATCCGTGCGCAATCGGCGATCCGCGCGGACGGCTTCTCGTCCGCGCAATTTTCGGCGTGCGCCGAACCGGACACCGCGCGCCTCACTCCTGGCGCTTCACGCTGTCACCCAAGTTTTCCAAGCGATCCAGAGCTTCCTGAGCGGTGTGAGCGAAGTCCGCCGTTCGAGCACCCTGTAGCCGTCGCTGCGAATTTCCTCGAGTAGCTTGCGGTAGATCGCCGCCATGACCAGACCGGGTCGCTGGGCGCGTCGGTCCTCTTCGGGCAGCGTCGCGAGCGCATCGGCGCAGCAGTGCTCGGCTCTTTGCGCCTGGAACTCCATCAAGCGCGAGAAGCTCTCGGTATGGCGCCGGTTGAGGATATCGGCTGGCGGCACGTCGAAGCGCTGCATCTCATCCATAGGCAGATAGATCCGGTTCTTGCGCGCGTCTTCGCCCACGTCACGAATGATGTTGGTGAGTTGAAACGCCAGTCCGAGCTTCTGGGCGTACTCGATTGTTTTCGGATTAGCGTAACCGAAGATTTGCGCCGCCAGCAGCCCGACGACGCCGGCGACGCGGTGACAATACAGCGAAAGCCCGGCGAATTCCGCATACCGGTTCTGATTGAGGTCCATCTCCATGCCGTCGAGGATGTCCACCAAGTGCTCCTCGCGGATGCCGAAGACTTCCAGCGCGGGCAGCATTGCGCGCGTCACCGGGTGCTGGGGCTTGCCCGCAAACAGTTGTTTGACTTCGTGGCGCCACCAGGAGAGCCGCGTCTGCGCGACCTGCGGATCCCCTGGTTCGTCGACCACATCATCGACCTCGCGGCAAAACGCGTAGAGCGCGGTTATCGCGCGCCTGCGCTCCGGCGGCAGGAACAGGAACGAGTAGTAGAACGAGGATCCGCTCTGCGCGGCCTTCTGCTGGCAGTATTCGTCAGGCGTCATGTCGAGCGAACCGAGGTATAAGGCGACGCGATTTCGGGCGGCCGCACCCGCAAGTTCCTTGCGGTACTCTGCCGGTAATATTCGTCACCATTCATCACATTCGAACGGCACGGGCAAACATCTGCGGCCAGTCCCAGAGGCGCAGCACCGGGCGCTGTCGAAATACGTCGCCGCGCACCGTTTCCAGCTTGTCCAGGATACGCAAACCACCCTGTACGATCATGCGGAGTTCAAGCCCTGTGCGGCCCGGCAAGCGTGTGGCAAGTGGTGCGCCCGATTGTAGCATCGCCCGCGTGCGATCTATTTCGAAGCCGATCAAAGCGGGCCAGCCGCCGCCCGAGTCCTGCGAAGCGATCTGGGCGTCGGTCACGCCAAAGCGCGCCATATCATCCTGTGGGAGATAAATGCGGTCCTTGCGATAGTCGATGGCGACGTCCTGCCAGAAATTGACGAGCTGCAATGCCGAGCAGATCGAATTGGACCAAACAAGGTGCTCTTCAGTTGCGGCGCGGTACAGATGCAGCATGAGCCGTCCTACCGGATTGGCTGAGCGGCGGCAGTAATCCATTACCTCGCCGAAATCCGCGTAACGGCGTTTGCTGACATCCTGCGCGAAAGCATCGAGCAGATCGAAAAATGGCTCGAGCGGCAGGCCATATCCCGCAATGGCGTTTCCCAGAGCTTGGAAAAGGGCGGATTGGGGGGCTCGATTCTGCTCAAGGCGGCGCAGTTCGGTCCGATATCCTTCAAGCAGGGCCAAACGCCTATCGGACGGCAGGTTCCCCTCGTCGGCAAAGTCATCGGCGCTGCGGGCGAAGCGGTAAATTACGGCAATGGGCCGGCGCAGGCGCGAGGGCAACAGCAGCGAGCCGACCGGAAAATTTTCGTAATGGCTAACCTGCATTTTTGAACGGAATCGAAATTCGGGGGTCTGGTTGAAAGGAGGCAGGTTGCTCCGCTTGCCGTGGATTCCTCCGTTGTTGCCGCAACAGCTTCTTCTCGATGGGGCGATGCAATTGGCGAGAGGTTCCTTAGATTTTTCAAATACTTCACTCCGTTCAACGCTGACAGTATAGGGTGTTTGAGGTAGAATGCCAGGGCGTTGAGGGGGTCCATGAGGGACCTTCCCGCGAAGGTGGCGGAATTGGTAGACGCACTGGATTTAGGTTCCAGCGCCGCAAGGCATGGGGGTTCGAGTCCCTTCCTTCGCACCACGCGCCATCAACAGGCCGAGATAGGATGCAGACGAATCTGGAAACGTTAAGCCAACTGGAGCGCCGACTCACCATGGCGGTGCCAGCCAAGGACATTGATCGCGAGGTCGATGTTCGACTCAGGAAGCTGTCGCAATCGGTGCGTATGCACGGTTTTCGGCCGGGCAAGGTGCCGATGAAAATCGTGCTCCAGCAATACGGGCCGCAGGTGCGCTCGGAGGTCATCGGCGACGCCGTGCAAAAGGCGTTCGAGGAGGCCATTCGCGAGCAGAATTTGCGCGTCGCGGGCTACCCCCGCATCGAATCCGGGGAGGGTGACGGCGGGGCCGACCAGCTTTCCTTCAAAGCGACCTTCGAGGTCTATCCGGAGGTCAAGCTCGGCGACCTGGCATCGGCCAAGATAGAACGCTCGGTACTGGCCGTCGGCGATGCCGAGGTGGACAAGACCATCGAGATCCTGCGCAAACAGCGCGTGCGCTTCGACGAGGCGAAGCGCGCGGCGGAAACCGGCGATCGCGTAACTATTGATTTCACAGGCACTATCGAAGGCGCGGAATTCCCGGGGAGCAAGGGGAACGATGTCGCACTGGTTCTCGGCGAGGGGCACATGCTGCCGGACTTCGAGAGCAACCTGAAGGGGCTGGCGGCGGGGCAGACGAGCACCTTTCCGGTCAGCTTTCCGGCCGATTACGGCGCCGAGGATGTCGCCGGCAAAACGGCGAGCTTCGAGGTGGCGATGAAGAAGGTCGAGGCGCCGAAGCTGCCGGAGATCGATGCCGAATTCGCCAAGTCGCTGGGTGTTGCCGATGGGGACACCGCGAAAATGCGCGAAGAGGTCAAGGCGAACGTCGAGCGCGAGGTGCATAAGCGCGTCAACAACGAAATCAAGCAGAAGGCGATGCAGGCGCTGGTGGATACGACGCCGCTCGAATTGCCCAAGTCGCTGGTCGACATCGAAGTGCAGAACATGGTCCGTGGGGCCCGTGCCGACCTGGAAAGCCGCGGCATCAAGATGGAAAAGGTTCCGCTCAATCCGGAGATGTTCGAAGCCCAGGCCAAGCGCCGCGTGGCGCTCGGGCTGATTGTCGGCGAGATGGTGAAGTCGTGCGGGATTGCCACCACCGCCGAGCAGGTGCGCGCACTTGTGGAGGAACATGCGCAGAGCTACGATCATCCGGGCGAGGTGGTAAAATGGATTTACTCCGAACCGCAGCGGCTGTCGGAGTTCCAGAGCCTCGCGCTCGAGTCCAACGTGGTCAAGTGGGTTCTCGATCACGCCAAGGTCGAGGATAAGACGGTCAGCTTCGACGAATTGATGGGAAGGGCGGCATGACGGGCTTGAACTGGCAGTTTCCAAACACCCTCAGGCCGCAGGCCTCGGCGCAGGATGCGCAGGGTCTGGGTCTGGTGCCTATGGTCATCGAGCAGAGCGGCCGGGGCGAGCGCGCCTACGACATCTACTCGCGGCTGCTCAAGGAACGGGTCGTGTTTCTCGTCGGGCCGGTAAACGAGGTGACTGCCAACCTGATTGTCGCGCAGCTCTTGTTCCTGGAATCGGAAAATCCCGACAAGGACATTTATTTCTACATCAACTCCCCCGGCGGATCGGTGTCGGCGGGGCTCGCGATTTATGACACGATGCAGTTCGTCAAGCCCGACATCTCGACGCTGTGCGTTGGGCAAGCGGCGAGCATGGGGGCGTTGCTGCTGTGCGCGGGCGCGAAGGGAAAACGCCACTGCTTGCCGAATTCGCGCGTCATGATCCATCAGCCCATGGGCGGGTTCCAGGGACAGGCCTCGGATGTCGAGATCCACGCCAAGGAAATCCTCTATTTGCGCCAGCGCTTGAACGAGATCATGGCCAAGCACACCGATCAGCCCGTGGACCGGATAGCCCGCGATACCGACCGCGACAACTTTCTGTCCGCCGATGAAGCCGTCGCCTATGGCCTCGTCGACAAGGTACTGGTCTCCCGCGCGGAGGCGACGGCGTAACGGCATGAGAGTGTCACTATGAGCGAGAAATCCGGCGGCGAAAAACTCCTCTACTGTTCCTTTTGCGGCAAGAGCCAGCACGAGGTGCGCAAGCTCATTGCCGGGCCGTCGGTTTTCATCTGCGACGAGTGCATCGAGCTGTGCAACGACATCATTCGCGAAGAAAGCGCCTCGGACAAGGGCGGCAAGGCGGCCAAATCGGACCTGCCCACTCCGCACGAGATCTGCGAGATCCTGGACGAATACGTAATCGGGCAGGAACAGGCGAAAAAGATTCTTTCGGTCGCGGTCTACAATCACTACAAGCGGCTCAAACACCTGTCCAAGAACGATGATGTCGAGCTCGCGAAATCGAACATTCTCCTGGTAGGGCCGACCGGCTCGGGCAAGACGCTGCTCGCGCAGACGCTCGCACGGCTGCTCAACGTGCCGTTCGTGATGGCGGACGCGACCACCCTCACTGAGGCGGGATACGTCGGCGAGGACGTGGAGAACATCATCCAGAAGCTGCTGCAGAATTGCGACTACGACGTCGACAAGGCCAAGCGCGGCATCGTCTACATCGACGAGATCGACAAGATATCGAGAAAATCCGATAACCCCTCGATCACCAGGGACGTTTCGGGCGAGGGCGTGCAGCAAGCGCTGCTCAAGCTCATCGAGGGAACCATCGCATCGGTTCCGCCGCAGGGCGGCCGCAAGCACCCGAATCAGGATTTTGTCCAGGTGGATACCACCAACATCCTGTTCATATGCGGCGGGGCATTCGACGGTCTGGAGAAGATCATCCGCAACCGCTCCGAGAAGAGCGGCATCGGATTCAGCGCCGACGTGCGAAGCCTTCAGAGCGGCAAGGACATCAGCGACGTACTGAAGACGGTGGAACCCGAGGACCTGCTCAAGTATGGTCTGATTCCGGAGTTCGTCGGCCGCCTGCCCGTAGTGGCCACGCTCGAGGAACTGGACGAGAACGCGCTGATCCAGATTCTCACCGAGCCCAAGAACGCGCTCATCAAGCAGTATTACAAGCTCTTCGCGATGGAGGGGGTCGATCTCGAGGTGCGCCCCCAGGCCTTGCAGGCGATCGCGCACAAGGCTCTTGCACGCAAGACCGGAGCGCGCGGCCTGCGCTCGATTCTCGAGCAGGTGCTCCTCGACACCATGTTCGACCTTCCAACCATGGAGAACCTGTCGAAGGTGGTTGTCGACGAGGCGATGATCGTCGGCGAAGGCAAGCCGCTGCTGATCTACGCCGACCAGCAGAAAGTCGCGGGCTCGGCGTGACTCCGAGCACGCCCGCAGCTGACGTGCCGGGGAGCCGGCACGCGCGGGACAGGGTCGGCGCCAGCGATTTGGCGGCGGCATTACCAGTTGGAACTATTCGAAATTACCCCTAGGACGCGTTATGGTCAGCCACGCCGCTTTTTCCGCAGACATGATCGAACTCCCGCTTTTGCCGCTTCGGGATGTAGTCGTGTTTCCGCACATGGTTATCCCGTTATTCGTGGGTCGTCCCAAGTCGATCAAGGCGATGGAGATCGCCATGGAAACGGGCAAGAGCATCCTGCTGGTGGCGCAGAAGTCGGCCGCCAAGGACGAGCCGGCAGCCGAGGATCTGTACAAGATCGGTTGCATCTCGAACATCCTGCAGATGCTGAAGCTTCCCGACGGCACCGTGAAGGTTCTGGTCGAGGGCAGCCAGCGCGCGCAGATCGATTCGGTCACCGATCAACGCACGCACTATGTTGCGGACGCCGCGCCCGTTGCGCTTGACGGCCTCGAGTCTACCGAGGTGGAGGCGATGCGCCGGGCGCTTGTCGCCCAGTTCGACCAGTACGTGAAGCTGAACAAGAAGATTCCGCCGGAAATTCTCACGTCGCTTGCGGGCATCGAGGAAGCCGGACGGCTTGCCGATACGATTGCCGCCCACCTGCCGCTGAAACTGGAGCAGAAGCAGCAAGTGCTGGAGATGTTCGACGTCAAGACGCGCCTGGAGCACCTGCTGTCGCAATTGGAAACGGAGATCGATATCCTGCAGGTGGAAAAGCGCATCCGCGGGCGCGTAAAACGGCAGATGGAAAAAAGCCAGCGCGAGTACTACCTTAACGAGCAAGTCAAGGCGATTCAGAAAGAGCTGGGCGAGGGCGAAGAGGGCGCGGACTTGGAAGAAATGGACAAGCGCGTCAAGGCTGCGCGCATGCCCAAGGAGGCGCGCAAGAAAGCAGAGACGGAGCTCAAGAAGCTGCGACTGATGTCGCCGATGTCTGCAGAGGCGACGGTGGTGCGCAACTACATCGAGACGCTCGTCAACCTGCCGTGGCGAAAGCGTAGCAAGATTTCGCGCGACATCGGCGCTGCGGAGAAGATTCTCGACCGGGACCACTACGGGCTGGAGAAAGTCAAAGAGCGTATCGTCGAGTACCTGGCGGTGCAGAGCCGCGTCGACCAGGTCAAGGCCCCGATCCTGTGTCTGGTAGGTGCCCCCGGTGTCGGAAAAACGTCGCTGGGACAGTCGATTGCGCACGCGACCAATCGCAAATTCGTGCGCATGTCGCTGGGCGGCGTGCGCGACGAGGCGGAAATCCGCGGACACCGCCGCACTTACATCGGCTCGATGCCGGGCAAGATCCTCCAGAACATGACCAAGATCGGTGTGAGGAATCCGCTTTTCCTCCTCGACGAAGTGGACAAGATGGGCATGGACTTTCGCGGTGATCCGTCGTCGGCTCTGCTCGAGGTTCTCGATCCGGAGCAAAACCATACATTTGTCGACCACTATGTCGAGGTGGAGTACGACCTGTCCGAAGTGATGTTCGTCGCTACGGCGAACACGCTGAATATCCCGCCGGCGCTGCTCGACCGCATGGAGGTGATCCGGCTCTCGGGGTACACCGAGGACGAGAAGATCAATATCGCGCAGCGCTACCTGCTGCCCAAGCAGCTGAAGAACAACGGGCTGAAAAAGAACGAGCTGAATATTGCCGAGTCGGCTATTCGCGACATCGTGCGCTATTACACGCGCGAGGCCGGGGTAAGGAGCCTGGAGCGCGAACTATCCAAGATCTGCCGCAAGGCGGTCAAGACGCTGGTGACCAAGCCGGCGAAATCGAAAATGGCCGTGACTGCGAAGAACCTGGAAAAATTTCTCGGCGTGCGCCGCTACAGCTACGGCATTGCGGAAAAGAAAAACCAAATCGGGCAGGTCACCGGTCTTGCCTGGACCGAAGTCGGCGGGGAACTGCTCACGATAGAGGCGGTGACCATGCCGGGAAAGGGCAAGATGATCACGACGGGCAAACTCGGAGAAGTGATGCAGGAGTCGATCCAGGCCGCGCTCACCGTGGTGCGCAACCGCTCGGCACGGTTGGGGGTCGCGGAGGACTTCTACCAGAAGAATGACATTCATATCCACCTGCCCGAAGGCGCCACGCCCAAGGACGGGCCGAGCGCAGGCAGCGGCATCTGTACGGCGATGGTTTCGGTGCTCACCGGAATTCCGGTGCGATCTGAAGTGGCCATGACCGGGGAAATTACGCTGCGGGGTGAAGTGCTGGCGATCGGCGGCCTCAAGGAAAAACTGCTCGCGGCCCATCGCGGCGAGATCAAGACCGTTCTCATCCCCGAGGAAAACGTGAAGGATCTGGTGGAAATTCCAGACAACATCAAGAATCGACTGGATATTATTCCGGTAAAATGGATCGACCAGGTGCTCGAACTGGCACTCGAGCGTATCCCCGAGCCGCTCAAGGCAACCGAGGCAGTTCCCGCCGTGCCGCCTGCCGGCGATGACAAGGCTTCATCCACGCTGATCACGCATTGAGCGTTGCGCCGGCCGGGAAGATGCGAAGCAGCCGCAGGGGTTTTTCCTTCGCATGAATTACGGCAATCTTCTTGACACGGAAGTTTCGCGATTGCTATAAAGTGCGAACAGAGACCGAGGATTGCGAGACACGATTGCCGGGTTATTTGTCTTGCGCTCAAGAAACGTTCCGAGAGCGGTCCAGACCGGATGTACGAAGGTGACCGGAACCGATTCATATTGTCATCAATCGCTTCTGTAAGGGAGATTCAGTGAACAAAATAGACATCATCGACAACGTCGCAAGATCCGCCGACATATCGAAGGCCGCCGCAGGCCGGGCGCTGGAGGCCACGGTAGCTGCCATCAAGACCGCGCTGAAAAAGGGTGGGATGGTCACCCTGGTCGGGTTCGGCACCTTTTATGTCGGCAAGCGTGCCGCCCGCACGGGCCGCAACCCGCGCACCGGCGCGGCTATCAAAATCAAGGCGGCCAAAGTGCCGAAGTTCCGAGCTGGAAAGGCGCTCAAAGATGCAGTAAACTAGCGCCCCTTCTTTTGGTCGGCCTGGCCGGGCATGCGGGCCGGCCTAATGTATCGGAAGGGGTGCTTAGCTCAGTTGGTAGAGCGTCGCCCTTACAAGGCGAATGTCGGCGGTTCGACCCCGTCAGCACCCACCAGTTAGTCGGTTTAAGGAGTGGTAGTTCAGTTGGTTAGAATACCGGCCTGTCACGCCGGGGGTCGCGGGTTCGAGTCCCGTCCACTCCGCCATACCTTTTGAACCTTGGCGAACCTGGTTCGCCATTTTTGTCGCGGGTTGCCTGAATGTTCCAGTTCGTCGCCAAGCGCAAGCGGTTGCTGCAACTAGTGCTGGTTATTGTGATAATTCCGCCATTCGCTTTCTGGGGCATCGAGTCCTATCAATCTTTCAGCTCGGCCAGCGACATAGCCGAGTTCGACGGCCAGAAGATCACCGAGCAGGAATTCAGCGAGCAACTGCGTCAGCAACAGGAACGCATGCGCACCATGCTCGGGGCGAACTACACGCCGGCGTTGCTCGACAACCCGGGCATGCGCGCCGAGCTTCTCGAGGGCATGATCTCGCAGCGACTTCTCCTGCAGCGTGCGCTGCGCGGTAACCTGACGGTGACCAATGAGCAGTTGCGCGAGGTTATCGCTTCCATTCCGGCTTTCCTCGATGACGGAAAGTTTTCCAAGGCGCGCTATGAAGACGCGCTGCGCCGCGAGGGATTGTCGCCGCTCCTGTTCGAGTCCAGCTTGAGGCGTGACCTTCTCGTGCAGCAGATGACCGCTGCACTTGGGGATTCGGGCGTGGCATCCCGCAGCGCCGCGCGGCAATTGGCGATGCTGCGCGCCGAGCGCCGCGAGGTTGCCGAGCAATCGATCACGGCCGATTCCTTCGCGTCGAAAGTGACCATCGCGCCGGAAGCGGTAAAGGCGTATTACGAGGCGAACCGCGGACGCTTCGAGGTGCCCGAACGGGTGAAGGCGGAATACGTGGTGTTAACCGCCGATGCGATGCTCGCGCTGGAGCCCGTCGGAGCGGACGAGATCAAGGCCTGGTACCAGTCCAACATCCAACGCTACCAGGAGCAGGAGCAACGCCAGGCGAGCCATATCCTCGTATCGGTCAAGCCGGGCGCATCGCCGGCCGACAAGGCGAAGGCGCGCGAGAAAGCCGAATCACTGCTGGCGCAGGCGCGCAAGGCGCCATCGAGCTTCGCAGAGCTGGCAAAGAAAAACTCCGACGATCCCGGTTCGGCGGCAAAAGGCGGCGACCTGGGCTACTTTTCGCGCGGCATGATGGTGAAGGCGTTCGAGGATTCCGTTTTTGCCCTCAAGAGAGGCGAAATCGCCGGACCGGTGGAGTCCGAATTCGGCTTTCACGTCATCAAGCTTTCCGCGATTAAGTCGGGCAAGACGCGCTCGCTGGAGGAAGTGCGGGGCGAGATCGAGCGCGAACTCAAGAAGCAGCACGCGGGAAGAAAATTCGCCGAGGCAGCGGAGGCATTCAGCAACCTCGTCTACGAGCAGGCTGATTCGCTCAAGCCGGTCGCGGATAAATACCGTTTGCCGATCCGGACCAGCGAGGCGATTACGCGCAAGGCGGCGCCGGTTGCGCAACTGAACAACCCCAAGCTGTTGGGCGCGTTGTTTGCCGATGATTCCGTCAAGAACAGGCGCAATACCGAGGCGATCGAGGTCGCCCCGGGCACACTGGTTTCGGCGCGGGTTGTCGAACACACCCCGGCTGCGACGCGCCCTCTTGAGGAGGTGAGAGGCGAAATCGTAAAGCAGCTCACGCAGATCGAGACGGCGCGGATGGCGCACAAGCTGGGTGCCGAGCGGCTTGAAGCGTTGAAAAAGGGCAATCTTGGCGTGGCGACATTCGGACCGGCGAAGCTGATGGGCCGGGACACCGCTCAAGGGGTGCGCGCCGAAGCCTTGGCGGCCATATTCCGGGCCGATCGCGGCAAATTGCCTGCGTACACCGGAGTCGAGCTTGCCGACGGCTACTTGTTGCTACGCATCAGCCGCGTCGTCGAGGCTTCGATCGACGAAGTGAAGCAGAAGAACATGCAGGTCGAACTGGGCCGCATCGCCGGGTCACAGGAGTTTCAGGCCTATCTCTCGGGCCTGCGCGCCGGCGCCAAGGTGGCGATCAATAAGGCGGCGCTGGAGAAGAAACAGCAGTAAGGCAGGATTGGAAATTGGGGTCAGAGTAACATTTCGCTATCGCGTTCGGCGTCGAAGAAGCGCCAACCGAAATGTTACTCTGACCCCAATTTCCCTGCAGAGACTAAATCCAGAATCCTGCCCTACAGCTCTCCCGCCTCGCGGATTCCCGCAATGCAATGCCGGTATCCGGAATCGGCGTAGATGACTTCACCGGTCATTGCCGAGGCGAGGTCCGATAGCAGGAATGCCGCCACGTTGCCGATCTCCTCGATGGTGACATTGCGCCGCAGCGGCGCGTTTTCCTCGACGTGCTTGAGCAGCCGGCCAAACTGGGCGATCCCAGCCGCGGCAAGCGTCTTGATCGGACCGGCCGACAGCGCATTGACGCGGATGCCTTTGGGGCCGAGATTAGAGGCCAAATAACGCACACTTGCTTCCAAGCTTGCCTTGGCAAGCCCCATGGTGTTGTAGTGCGGCACGGCGCGGATGGAGCCAAGGTAGCTCATCGCCAGCAGCGCCGACCTTCTTCCCTGCATCAGCGGCAATGCCGCTTTTGCCATCGCGGGGAAGCTGTAGGCACTGATGTCATGGGCGATGCGAAACGCCTCGCGCGAGAAACCGTCAAGAAATTCTCCGGCGATCGCGTCACGCGGCGCGAAAGCAATCGCATGCACCAAGCCATCGAGCCCATCCCAGCTTGCCCCGAGATCGGAGAACACTTTTTCGATCTCCTGGTCGCTCGAAACGTCACAGGGAAAGATCAGGCGGCTGCCGAATTCGGCAGCCATCTCCGCTACCCGCTCCTGAAAACGGCTGTTCTGGTAGGTAAAGGCGAGTTCCGCCCCCTCCCGGTGCGCCGCCTTGGCGATGCCGTAGGCGATCGAGCGATTGCTCAGCAACCCGGTGATGAGTATTCGTTTATTGTCGAGAAAACCCATGCTGGCTCCGTTCGAAGACCTGCGGATTATACGCGCCCTATGGGGCGTTGCCCTCGGCAATGGATCACTAAAGCGCCTACGCGGCCCACGTCGGGCGCAGGAATTGGATAAACTCCCCGGCCATGCGCAGGCTCTGGTATCTGATGGTGCTCGGATGCCTCGCCGGGTGCGGGGAGTTCTGGAACAACCCGTACCCGGCGAGCGAACGCGGCACAAACACGCTCTACAGCGCCTTCACCGAAAGGCCCAAACACCTGGACCCGGCGCAGTCCTATGCCTCCGACGAGTGGGATTTCATCACACAGATCTATGAGCCTCCCCTTCAGTACCATTATCTGAAGCGGCCCTACCAACTGATCCCGCAGACTGCGCTCGACATGCCCAAGCCGCGCTACCTGGGCCACGACGGACGCGAACTCGGCAGCGACGCGCGCGCCGAGGACGTAGCCTCCAGCGAATACCTGATTCACATACGTCCGGGGATTCGCTACCAGCCGCATCCGGCGTTCGCCCTCGACACCAACGGCCGTCCGCTCTATCTCGAGCTGCCCGAACGCGAGATCAAACGCAAATTCGCGCTGAAGGACTTTGCCCAAGCCGGGACGCGCGAGCTGGTCGCCGAGGACTATGTCTACCAGATCAAGCGATTGGCGCACCCGCGTTTCGTATCGCCGATCTTCGGTCACATGAGCGAGTACATCGTCGGACTCAAGGACCTGGCTGAGCGGTTGCGCGCCGATGATCAAAACGTCGTCGCCGCTCACGCGGCGCGCTACGGCCGCGCCGATCGCGGCTACCCGTGGCTCGATCTGCGGCCTCACCGGCTCGATGGCGCCGAAGCGGTCGATCGCTACACCTATCGCCTGCGGATTCGCGGCAAGTATCCGCAATTCGTCTATTGGCTGGCGATGCCTTTTTTTGCGCCGATTCCGCATGAGGTCGATCGCTTCTATTCGCAACGGGGCATGAACGACGGGAGGAATCTGACGCTGGACTGGTATCCCGTGGGCACCGGTCCGTACATGCTGGCCGAGAACAATCCCAATGCACGCATGGTGCTGGAGCGCAATCCCTATTTCCACGGCGAGGCTTATCCATCGGAGGGCGAGCCGGAGGACCGGCAGGCGGGCCTGCTCGCGGATGCGGGAAAGAACGTGCCGTTCATCGACCGCATCGTGTTCAGTCGCGAGAAGGAAGGAATTCCGTACTGGAACAAATTCCTGCAGGGCTACTACGACCAATCGGGGATTGCCTCGGACAATTTCGACCAGGCGGTACGCGTCGACATCGAAGGGCAGACGTCGCTGTCGCCCGAGATGGAACAAAAAGGCATCCGGCTGCGAACCTCGGTCGGGACCAGCACCTTCTATCTCGCTTTCAACTTTTTCGATCCGGTGGTAGGCGGACTCTCGGCGCGGGCGAAGAAACTGCGCCAAGCGGTGTCCATTGCAGTCGATTGGGAGGAATTCATATCGATTTTCGCCAACGGGCGCGGCATCCCGGGGATGGGGCCGCTGCCGCCGGGAATTTTCGGCTATCGCGAGGGAGCTGAAGGAGTCAACCCGGTCGTCTACGACTGGGTCGACGGCAGGCCGCGGCGAAAGCCGCTGGAGGCGGCGCTCAAATTGCTGGCCGAGGCAGGCTACGCCAGCGGGCGCGACGAGAAGAGCGGCCAGCCCCTGGTGCTGTACCTGGATACCGTGGCGCGCGGCCCCGGGGACAAGGCCCGTCTGGACTGGTACCGCAGGCAGTTCGCCAAGATCAATATCCAGCTCGAGATCCGCGATACCGACTGGAATCGGTTCCAGGAGAAGATCCGTTCGGGCAACACGCAGATGTTTTTTCTCGGCTGGAACGCGGACTATCCCGATCCGGAGAATTTCATGTTTCTGTTGCACGGCCCGCAGAGCCGGGCAAAGACCCAAGGGGAGAACGCCGCGAATTATCAGAACCCGCAATACGACCGGCTGTTCGAGCGCATGAAGAACATGGACAGCGGGCCGGAGCGCCAGGCGCTGATCGATCAGATGCTCGCCATCGCACGCGAAGACGCACCCTGGGTTTGGGGTTTCCATCCCAAGGAGTACGTGCTGGCGCATGCCTGGATGAAGAATGCGAAGCCGAACAACATGGCGCGTAACGGGCTCAAATATCAGCGCATCGATGTCGATCTGAGGCAGCGCAGCCGCGCTCAGTGGAACCGGCCGTTGATTTGGCCGGTCGCGCTGCTCGTCGCGGTGCTGGTGATCGGCAGCCTGCCGGCGTTCGCCAGCTACCGCAGGCGCGAAAGAATGGCGGCGAAATAGACCATGATCGCCTACATCGTCCGCCGCGTTCTCTATGCGATACCGATCCTGATCGGCGTCAATCTGATCACCTTCGCGTTGTTCTTTCTCGTCAACACCCCCGACGACATGGCGCGCATGCAACTCGGCGCCAAGCGCGTCACCCCCGAGGCGATCGAGAAATGGAAGGCCGAGCGCGGTTACGACAAGCCGATGCTGTTCAACGGCCGCGCCGAAGGAACACGCTCCCTCACCGAAACCATATTCTTCGAGAAATCGGTCAAGCTGTTCGTGTTCGATTTCGGCAATGCAGACGACGGGCGCAACATAGGATACGAAATCGCGACTCGCATGGGACCCAGCCTGGCCCTCGCGGTGCCTGTATTCCTGGTGGGGCTGGCCGTCAACATCACTTTGGCGCTGCTGATGGCGTTTTTCCGCGCCACCTACCTCGATGTCTGGGGCGTGGTGCTGTGCGTAGCGATGATGTCGATCTCGGGGCTTTTCTACATCATCGGCGGCCAGTATCTCGTCTCCAAGCTGTGGAGTCTGGTGCCGATATCCGGTTATGTGGGCGGTGGAGACTCGATCAGATTTCTCATCCTGCCGGTGCTGATCGGCGTCGTAAGCGGCATCGGTTCCGGGGCGCGCTGGTACCGCAGCGTATTCCTCGAGGAGATCGGCAAGGACTATGTGCGCACCGCGCGCGCCAAGGGCCTCTCCGAGGTGACGGTGCTGTTCCGGCACGTGTTGAGGAACGGCATGATCCCCATCCTCACCGGTGCGGTGGTCGTGATCCCGCTCCTGTTCATGGGGAGCCTTATTGCGGAATCGTTCTTCGGCATTCCGGGTCTGGGCAGCTACACCATCGACGCGATCCAGGCGCAGGACTTCGCGGTGGTGCGCTCAATGGTGTTCATCGGATCGGTGCTCTACATCGTGGGCCTGTTGCTGACCGACATATCCTATACGCTGGTCGATCCGCGAATCCGCTTGGAGTGACATGGCCCCGCTCGCGATGACAGCCTTCCTCTTGATCGCGCCGCTTGCAGCAGGGGCTGCATTCACGATTGCGACGCGGGCCATGCCGGTGGTGCTCTGGACCGATGCGCTGGTATTCCTGCTGCTCGCGGCAATGACTGCCTACTTCTGGTACGTGCGGCGCCACGAGCACCTGGCTTCGCCTTGGCGGCGCGTCGCTTCGAGCCCCGTGGGCATGTCGGCCCTGGTAGTGCTGCTGGCATTCGTCGTGATCGGGCTTCTCGATTCAGTGCACTTTCGGCCGCGGCTGGAGACGAAAGCGGCAAATGGGCCGGAGCTCCATGCGGTGGGAGTGCTGTCGCTGCTGGACTCAATGGCAGAGCCGCTGCGTACGCGCGCCGAGCGCACCTATTCCGCGCCACTGGCGACAAGAGCCTACTCAAGGGAAGCGCTGGAGTTGGCCGACGGTACGCAGGTGCGCGACTACCCGCGCCTTGCCTTTGGAGGCGCGCATCTCAGGGACGAGTCCGAGCGCGGCCTGGATGTCGTCGCCCGGGGTCTGCGCGGGCTCGCGCTGGCGCTTGCCTGCTGGTGGGGGCTTGCCGGCGTGGTGGTGGCGGTGCTTGCGCGCCTCTGGGGAAAGCGGGTGGGCGAGACCTCGCGCCTGGTTTGGGCAGCTCGCACGCCGGTGCCTTGGCGGGCCGTCCTGCTTACCGTCGGCGGGCTGTTCGCGGTTGCGTTCCCGGCCGTGATGCTCTCGGCAGGCTATCACGTGCTCGGCACCGACAAGGTCGGCCAGGACGTGCTTTATCTCGCCCTGAAGAGCATCCGTACCGGCTTGGTTATCGGCACCTTGACCACGCTGGTCATGCTGCCCGTGTCGGTGCTGCTCGGAATCATGGCAGGGTATTTTCGCGGCTGGATCGACGATGTGATCCAGTATGCGTATACCACGCTCAATTCCATCCCGGGTGTTCTGCTCATTGCCGCGGCCGTGTTGATGATGCAGGTTCAGATCGACACCCATCCGGAGCTTTTTCCCACTGCCGCGCAAAGGGCCGATCTTCGCCTGCTGTTCCTGTGCGTGATTCTCGGACTCACGAGCTGGACCGGTCTGGCGCGGCTGCTCAGAGGCGAGGCGCTCAAGCTGCGGGAACTGGAATACATCCAGGCGGCACATGCGTTCGGAGTCTCGCATGCACGCATCATCACCCGGCATATCCTGCCCAATGTCATGCACCTCGTTCTGATTGCGCTGGTAATGGATTTTTCCGGCCTGGTGCTCGCCGAGGCGGTGCTCTCCTATGTCGGCGTCGGGGTCGACCCGACCATGATCAGCTTCGGCACCATGATCAACGCCGCGCGCATGGAAATGGCGCGCGAGCCGATGGTGTGGTGGGCGCTGCTTGCCGCATTCACGTTCATGTTCGTCATGGTGCTTTCGGCGAACTTATTCGCCGACGCCGTTCGCGATGCGTTCGACCCGCGACTGAGGATGGGCAGTTGAAGTCATGCGATTACGGGAAAGGGGGCAGGGCGCAAGGCAAGGCTCGAATTATTGTTCAAGGACGTTGCGCGGACGAAAAGCCGTCCGCGCGGATCGTCGATTGCACACGGATGATGAGGCCATCCGTGTGAAATCGACGATCTCGTACAAAGACTCAAGCCGTTTTGGTTTTAACCATAGCCGTGCTTTGGGTACGGATGGTTTCTATCCGTACAGAAAACACGGTTGGCGCGCACAGCGCGCAAGGCAACAGTAACCATGTGGTTCCGGCTTAGGCCAATCAATGACTGAAAGCGTACTTCGCGTCGCAGGCCTGAAAACCGAGCTCCAAGGCTCCGGCGCGGCGGTGCGCGCAATCGACGGCGTAGAACTGGATGTGCGGCGAGGCGAGACCTTCGCGATCGTGGGCGAATCCGGTTGCGGCAAGTCGATGACTGCGCTGTCGATTCTGCGGCTGTTGCCCGAGAGCGGCCGTATCGTCGCCGGTTCGGTGGAGATACAGGGCACCGAACTGCTTTCGCTGTCCGAAGCGGCGATGCGCGGAGTTCGCGGGCGGCGCATTGCGATGATTTTTCAGGAGCCTGCGACCAGCCTCAACCCGGTGCTTACGGTCGGCACGCAGGTGACCGAGGTCCTCGATCGGCATATCGGCTTGCAAGGCGACGCCGCGGTGCAGCGTGCGCTTGCGCTGCTTGACTCCGTAGGCATACCCGACCCGGCGCGGCGGCTCGGGGAGTTTCCGTTTCAGCTCTCCGGCGGCCTGAAGCAGCGCGTCATGATTGCGATGGCGCTGGCCGGCGAGCCGGACGTGCTGATCGCCGACGAGCCGACCACCGCGCTCGACGTCACCATCCAGGCCCAGGTGCTCGATCTGCTGCGCGACCTGCAGCGCAAGCGCGGCATGTCCATCCTGCTTATCACGCATGACCTGGGCATCGTGGCGCAGATGGCGCACCGCGTCGCAGTCATGTATGCGGGACAGATCGTCGAGACGGCCGATCGCGAGCAGTTTTTTACCGCCCCCCAGCATCCCTACACGCTCAAGTTGTTCGCTGCGCTGCCCGGCGCCGGAAAGCGCGGCGAGGAGCTGGCGGTGATCACCGGCCAGGTCCCCCCACTGACAACCGAGTTCGGCGGCTGCCGATTCGCCGAGCGCTGTGAATTCGCGTTCGAGCGCTGCCGCACCGAGGTACCCGGCTGGACCGCGATGGCCGGCGGACACCAAGTGCGGTGTTTCCTGCGCGAGACCCTTCGGGCCGACGCCCTGGAGGCGGGCGCGATCCCATCGGATTCGGCGAGCGGCTCGGCCGTGCGGCAGGTGCCCGCCCCTGCTGCGGTGGGCAGTGTGCGCTCGATGCCGCTGCTGTCGGTGCGCGGAATGAAAGTGCACTTCCCCATCCGGCGCGGTGTGCTCAGGCGCACCGTCGGCCACGTGTTGGCCGTGGATGGCATCGGGTTGGAACTCGCCGCGGGGAGGACGCTTGCGCTCGTGGGCGAATCCGGCTGCGGCAAGACGACCGTCGGTAAGGCCATTCTTCAGTTGTTGCGCCCGAGCGCCGGCGCGGTGAGCTTCGAGGGAATCGAACTGACGGCGCTTCGCGGGGAAGCGTTGCGCAAGCGCCGCAGCGAATTTCAAATCATATTCCAGGACCCCTACGCGTCGCTCAATCCGCGAATGCGCGTTGGAGACGCTCTGGGCGAGGGAATGATCGCGCTCGCGACCGAAGCCAGGCGGGAGGCGGTCGAGCGGCGCATCGACGAGCTGCTTTCGCAAGTCGGTTTGGCAAGCGATGCGAAGTATCGCTATCCGCACGAGTTTTCCGGCGGGCAACGTCAGCGCATCGCGATCGCGCGCGCTCTAGCGGTGCGACCCAGACTCATCGTCTGCGACGAGCCTACCAGCGCGCTCGACGTTTCGGTGCAGGCACAGATACTCAACCTGCTCAAGTCCCTGCAGCGCGACCTGGGGCTTGCCTACCTGTTTATCACGCACAACATCGCGGTGGTGGAATATCTCGCCCATGACGTTGCGGTGATGTATCTCGGGCGTATCGTCGAGAGCGGCACGAGCGAGGACGTGCTGGGATCGCCCAAGCACCCCTATACGCAGGCGCTGCTGGCGGCGGTGCCGCGGGTTGATTCCTTGGGTCAGGGCGAATTCACGCGGCTGGAAGGGGAATTGCCCTCGCCGGTGCACCCGCCGGCCGGATGCCATTTCCATCCCCGCTGCCCGAAGGCGATGGCCAAATGTCGCGAGGCGTATCCTCAGGCCGTTCGCCTGTCGTCGACGCACGCCGTGAACTGCATTCTCTATCAAGGGAAAAGCGATTGAGCGAGGCGGGCCCGTGTGTGCCGCGCCTGTTCCCAAGCAGCGCGAGCCGGAACCAAGGAAGCTGGTTTTGCCGTTTAGCAATCTCCCCCTTTCGTGAAGTTACGAGCAACTTCACGCAAATATATTTGAGATTTGGCTTCCGCGATGTTGCGCGGACGAATCGTCCGCTCGTATGAAAACGCCAAGCCGACCGTGCCTTTAGCCATAACCGGGGTTTCAGTACGGATGTCTTTTATCCGTACTGAAAACCCGGTTGGCGCGCGCAGCGCGCAAGGCCGCGGTCGGCTGACTGACCTAAGGCTTCTTCGCCTGCTTCGCGCGCGGCGCAACCTTGGACTTGGCAACTGCGCGGCCGTTCGGCTTCTTGCCCTTGAGCGCACGCTTGGGAGCATTTGCCCGCGCGGGCGCCGGGGCGCTCACTTGGACGGTGAGCTTGTGGCCCGCACCGAGCCGGCCGATCTGGTTCCAGCGGCGCAAATCATCTGTGGAGACGCGGTATTGCTTTGCTATCGAGGCCAGCGTGTCGCCTTTTTTCACCGTGTGGACGATAGTACGCGTTCTCGGTTCCGCGCCGGGCGGGGCTTTGAATACCGCCGGCAGCGGTTCGACAGCGGCCTTTGATCCCTTGACCGGCACGAGGATCTGCTGTCCCGGGCTGATGCGCGTGCGTGCGCCAATGCCGTTCACCAGCTTAAGCCTTGCCAGCGTTATGCCATTCTGTGCGGCGATGCGATCGAGTTTGTCGCCGCGTTTCAGCGTGTAGGTTTGCCACGAACTGAGCGGCTTGTCGTGGTTCTCAAGGTTGGCCTGGAAGATCTCCACGCGGTCGGCCGGGAGCACCAGGGCAGGTGCTTGACCCGCAGGGATGACCGGCCGATTGTGCGCCGGATTGAGCGCTATCAGTTCCTCGACGGGCATTTGGGCCAATCTAGCGGCGAGCTTGATATCGATGTCGCCGGTCTTTGGCACGGAGACGAAATAGGGCTGATTCGGAATCGGTTCCAAATCGATACCGAAGGCATGCGGGTTGGCGAGTATGTTCTTCAGCGCCTGGAGCTTGGGCACGTAGTAGCGCGTCTCGGTCGGCATGGTCAGGCTGAGGTAATCGGTCGGCAGCCGCCGCGCCGTGTTTTTCTCTATCGCACGCGCCACCGCGTTTTCGCCCCAGTTGTAGGAGGCGAGCGCCAGGTGCCAGTCGCCGTGCATGTCGTAGAGGAACCGCAGGTACTCGAGCGCGGCGGTGGTCGAGGCGAGTATGTCGCGGCGCTCGTCATACCACCAGTTCTGCTCCAGCTTGTAATTCTTTCCGGTCGAGGGGATGAACTGCCACAGACCGGATGCGCGCGCGCGCGAATAGGCCATTGGGTTGAAGGCCGATTCGACCATCGGCAGCAGCGCGATCTCGGTCGGCATGCCGTGCTTTTCCAGTTCTTCGACGATGTGGTACAGGTAGAGCCGGCTGCGTTCGAGGATGCGCTTGATCATGCCGGGCCGGCTGGCGTACCAAATCTGGCGATCGTGCACCAGCGGGCTGTGGAGATTCGGCATGCCGAAGCCGTTGCGAATCCGTACCCAAAGATCGTCCGGTGATGCGGTGAGGTCGATGGTGCGCGCCAGCGGCAGGGGATCGCGAACTTCGCGTATGTCCACGATGGTCTCGGTGGCTGCCGGCGCGGTCGGTTGCACGGCGGGGGGAGCGGGGGAGTCCTGCGTTGCGCTCAGGTCGACGCTGAGCGTCAGCGGCAGGGGATCGCGAACTTCGCCCACCTCTGCGATGGATTCGGTGGCCGCAGGCGCCCTCGGCTGTATGGAGCGGCTTGCGGGCGAGTCCTTCGCCTCGATCGGATGGGAGGGAAGCTGCGCGCAGCCGGCAAACAGCCAGGCCGCGCAGGCGAGGATCGTTGCTCGCAATAAGCTCATCCGGGCGTTCAGAAGTCGTTCTTCCAATTGCGGATCGCAGCGAAAACCTGAACCGGATCCGTGACGCCCTTGCCAAGATACCGGCTTGCCGACGCGATTATTTCAGCTTGACTACAACGCAGAAAGGGATTTGTTGCCCTTTCCCGCCCGATACTCGAGGGCAGGGTCGGCCGATTTTCCTGCCTCGTGCGCGTCTCGGTGCGCTCGCGTTCGGCGAGCGCGGCGTTCCCCGGTTCCACCGCACGCGCAAATCGGATGTTGGCCAGCGTGTATTCGTGCCCGCAATATACCTGCGTCTCATCGGGCAGGTCGGCCAGCTTTCCCAGGGACACGTGCATCTGCTGCGCCGTGCCTTCGAACAGGCGGCCGCATCCGCAGGCGAACAAAGTGTCGCCACAGAAAAGGTCCTTTGCTCCATAATATGCAATGTGCGCTCGCGTGTGCCCGGGAATGGCAATCACTTGGAATCCGGCCGCAAGTTCTGGCAATTCGATCCGTTCTCCCTCGGAGAGGGAGCGGGTAAGGCTCGCGATCGGTTCGTCCTTCGGGCCGAACACGGGGACATCGAATTGCCGCAGCAGATTTCCGATCCCACCGACGTGATCGGCGTGGTGGTGGGTGGCCAGTATGGCGGTCAGTCGCAGCCGCTCGCGCGACAGGTAATCGAGGACCGGTTGCGCATCGCCGGGGTCGACCACGGCGGCGTAGTGGTCATCGCGCAGGACCCAGATATAGTTGTCCTTGAACGCGGGCACGGGAACGACGTGATAGCGGGCAGATTCGGTCATTTTCCCAGACGGGGTGGATCCGTGATGGCCAGCCCATATTGAAGACGCGTAATTTTACCTTTGATTGCTGTGATGCTGTCACCCTGGTTTGACACGCCGCGCGGGCAATATATTCTTGCCTGGGAGCGCTTGCAGTTCGATAGTGCGGTAGACGACGTGTTCGGATTCAACGCCGTTCAGGTCGGATTGCCGGGAATCGACCTGCTGCGCCAAAACCGCATTCCGCTGAAGGCGCATGTGGGGCTAGACGACGGCTGCTCGCTTCGGGCGCAGCCATGGCAACTGCCGCTTGCGTCGCAGAGCATCGATCTTCTGGTGCTGCCGCACGTGCTCGAATTCAGCTCGCAGCCGCACCAGATTCTGCGCGAGGCCGAGCGCGTCCTGATGCCCGAGGGTTCGATCGTGATTTCAGGATTCAATCCCCTGTCGCTGTGGGGCTTGAAGCGCGCCTTGCGGATCGAAAGCAGCGAGTATCCTTGGAACGGCAAGTTCATCGGCCTGCTTCGATTGAAAGACTGGCTCGCGCTGCTCGGATTCGAGCTGAACGGCGGCCGGTTCGGCTGCTACGTACCGCCTTTCCCGCAGAGTAAATGGCTGGAGCGCTTCGCTTTCATGGAGGGCGCGGGCGCCCGCTGGTGGCCGATCGCGGGCGCCGTTTACGTGGTACGGGCGGTCAAGCGCACCCTCGGGGTGCGGCTGGTGGCGCCGCCCTGGCGGGAGCGGCCGACCAAGAAAGCCGCGCTGGTGCAGGTGGCACGCAAGGACAATGTCATCCATGTCCGCCGGGTCGAGCGCAGATAGCGCGGTACGGATATACACCGATGGCGCCTGCAAGGGCAATCCGGGGCCCGGTGGATGGGGCGCGCTGCTGAAGTTCGGCGCGCGCGAGAAGGAACTCTTCGGCGGTGAGCCCGAGACCACCAACAACCGCATGGAATTGACCGCGGTGATAAGAGCGCTGGAAGCGCTCACGCGCGGCTGCCGTGTCGAGATCTACACCGATTCCCAATATGTCCACAAGGGGATCAGCGAGTGGCTGAGCAATTGGAAGCGGCGCGGCTGGCGCACCGCCGACAGGAAGCCGGTGAAGAATCAGGATCTATGGCAGCGGCTTGACGAACTGACGGGCAAGCACGAGATTCGCTGGCATTGGGTAAAAGGCCACGCCGGACATCCGGAAAACGAGCGCGCGGATGGGCTGGCCAACCGCGGGGTCGGGCGATAACAAAGTAAATACAGAGGGACGGCGCGAGTGTTCAAAGGGGGGACACCGTGGACAAGTTCGACCGGATCTACCGCCTTCATCACATCCTCGCGGGGAGACGAACGCCGATCTCGCTGGAGGATCTGAAGGAGCGGCTGGAATGCTCGAAGGCGACTGCCTATCGCCTTATCAACGCGCTCGAACACTATCTGGGCGCACCCGTTGAGCGTGACGGCGAACTTGGAGGTTTCCGCTACCGAAAAGCCGCCGACGGGCGGGCGTTCGAGCTCCCCGGTCTGTGGTTTACTGCCGAGGAACTGCAGGCGCTGATCGTTTTTCAGCGGCTGCTTGGGTCTCTCGACTCCGGGCTGCTTGAGGAGCATCTCTCACCCCTTGCCGCGCGGCTTGATGAACTCCTGCAGCACAAGCGCTTGGGCCTTGGGGAAGCAGGGCAGCGTATCCGCATTCTCGGCATGGCCGCGCGGCCGACCGGCGAGTGGTTCCAGGCTGCCGCGGGCGGTGTGCTCCAGCGCAGGCAACTGCGCATTCGCTACCACTCCCGCAGCCGCGACCAGATCACGGAGCGGACTGTCTCGCCCCAGCGAATGACCCACTATCGCGACAACTGGTATCTCGACGCCTGGGACCATTTGCGCAAGGGCTTGAGAAGCTTTTCCGTCGATCGCATCCGACATGCGGTGGGGCTGGAAGAACCCGCTCGCGACATCGCCGAGCGCGAACTGGACGAGCACTACGCCAGCGCCTACGGGATCTTTGCCGGCAAGGCGAACAAGACCGCGGTGCTGCGATTTTCGCCCGAGCGCGCACGGTGGGTCGCCGATGAGCGCTGGCACCCGGAACAGACCGGGCAGTTCTTGACCGATGGGCGCTATGAACTGCGGATCCCCTACCGGGATTCAAGAGAGTTCGTCATGGACATCTTGCGCCATGGGGCGGAGGTGGAGGTCGTGGGGCCGGAGGGGCTGAGGACGGAGGTGGCGGAGGCGCTGCGGCGGGCGTTGAGGCGCTATGGTGAGTAACGGGTTGCACGGGCAGTCGCGTGTTTTGAGACTGACGGACTTCAGAATATCAATATTATTCGATGTGAGTCCCCTGTGAAGGACGATTATCCGACCTCGCCGCTTGCACACGTGCGTCAGGATGAGCACGGTGTATGGCATGAACATTCCTTAGAAGAACACTTGCACGCCGTCGGAGAGTTGGCGGCCAATTACGCGGGGGCATTCGATGCATCAGGTTGGGCACGGCTCGCAGGGCGGTGGCACGACCTTGGGAAATACAGCGCCGAATTTCAGCGCTATATAAGATCCGCGAGCGGATATGAGCGTGGGGAGGCGCACATCGAGGGTACACCCGGTAAGGTCAACCATTCCACGGCGGGCGCAATTCATGCCTGCGACAGGCTGGGGCCTAAGGGCCGTCCGTTGGCGTACCTGATTGCAGGTCACCACGCTGGCCTTCCCGACTGGTATGGGGACCAGAACGCTACCGCCTCGCTTTCTAATCGGCTCTCGGATCGTCGACACGTAGACGCACTGCCCGGGAAGGCTATTCCGGAAAGCATCCTGCAGCCAGCTGGGAAGATTCCAGGCGGGGCGGAAGGCGCCCATCTTTGGTTGCGAATGCTGTTTTCGTGTCTTGTGGATGCGGATTTCCTCGACACCGAGGCGTTCATGAACCCAGGCCAAGCGACTTCGCGCGGCGACCACGAACCGCTCGACACGTTGCTCCAGCGTTTCGATGCATACATGGCTCGCTTTGAGCGGGCACGCCCGACGCCGGTGAATCGCGTTCGCGCCGAAGTGCTGCGGCAGTGCCGGGAGAGGGCCAGTCTTGCGCCCGGTATTTTCACCCTTACCGTTCCGACTGGTGGCGGCAAGACGTTGGCGAGCACCGCTTTTGCGCTGATTCACGCGATACACCATTGCAAGCGGCGCGTGATCTACGCCATCCCCTACACCAGCATCATCGAGCAGACGGCGGAAATCTACCGCGAAGTCTTCGGCGACAACGTCATTGAGCATCACAGCGCGCTCGATCCGGACAACGTAACCGCAAGAGGCCGGCTTGCGGCCGAAAACTGGGACGCGCCGCTCATCGTGACGACCAACGTCCAGCTCTTTGAATCCCTGTTTGCGGCGAGAACTTCGCGATGCCGTAAGTTGCACAACGTTATGAATAGTGTAATTGTTCTAGATGAAGCCCAGCTGCTTCCGCCCGAACTGCTCCAGCCTGTCCTTGATGTAATGAACCTCCTCGTTAGCCAATATGGTGTGACGCTAGTACTGTGCACTGCTACGCAACCGGCGTTGGAGAAAGTGAAGAGCTTTGGGCGCGAATTGCGAGGCCTGGTCGGCGTACGAGAAATCATGGACGATCCTGATGCCTTGTATTCCGCGCTCGATCGGGTAAAGGTAGTTTTGCCGGCGGACTTTCACGCGCGTCGGTCGTGGGACGAAATCGCAGAAGAGGTCTCGATGCATGACTGCGTGCTTGCGATTGTCAACAGCAGGTCGAATTGCCGAGAACTGTGGCGGCGCATGCCAGAAGGGGCAGTGCATCTATCTGCCGCAATGTGTGGTGCGCATCGGTCACAGGTGATCGGGCAGATCAAGGACCGACTTGCGGAGAACGAGCCGACGCAGGTCGTGTCCACGCAGCTTGTCGAGGCGGGCGTCGATCTGGATTTCCCGGTTGTCTACCGGGCGATGGCAGGGCTGGATTCCATCGCACAGGCGGCCGGGCGCTGCAACCGCGAAAGCCTGCTCGAAAGCGGGCGAGTCGTGGTGTTCGTTCCCGAGCACTCGGCGCCCCCTGGGCAATTGCGCCGGGCCGAACAGGCCGCAGTGAGCGTGCTCGCGGGGACCGACGCCGATCCAATGGCGCGTACCACATTCACTCGCTATTTCGAGCGGTTTTATCTTGATGCGCCAAATTGGGATGAGGGAAACATCGTGGATCTCCTTATGAAGGACGCGGCTGAATTGAAAATTCAGTTTCGTACCGCTGCGGAGAGATTTCAATTTGTTGACGACACCGATACGCTCCCCGTTTTGGTCTGGTGGGACGACAGCCGTGTGCTTATCGGTAAGGTGGAAAAAGACGGGCCGGAACGCTGGCTGATGCGGAAGTTGCAACGCTTTTCGGTGAACTTACCGCGTCGTGCGGTCGAGCGGCTTCTCAATACGTGCGAAGTTCGCGAGATCCAGCCTGGAATCTACGCCCAGGTCGTGGACACACTTTACGATACCAACCTGGGAGTGATCACGGATAGCAAGCTGGATGCGGCGCAACTGGTGATCTAGATGCCCCGGACAACGAGTGAGAATGAATGGGGGTGAGCTTGAAGACCTACTGTTTGGAAATCTTGGGCGACTTTGCGTGCTTCACGCGTCCGGAAATGAAAGTGGAGCGCGTGTCCTACGACGTGATGACGCCCTCCGCGGCGCGGGCTGTATTTGAAGCTATTCTTTGGAAACCTGCTATTCGCTGGCGGGTGACGAAGATCGAAGTGTTAAATCCAATCCGCTGGATCAACGTGCGCCGTAACGAAGTGGGCGCTGTCGCTTCCACCCGAAGCATTGAAGTGGCCATGAACGCCGGGAGCGGCGATCTAGGAATTTTCGTGGAAGACGAGCGCCAGCAGCGGGCGGGACTGTTCCTGCGGGACGTGGCCTACCGGATCCATGCCCATTTCGAATTGCGCGATCCGCGATTTCACAAGGGGAACTTCCCGCACCTCTCCAGGTATCGCATCAACCGAGGTGAGGAGGACCTGAACGCACTGCCAGACAACAATTTAGCCAAGTTTCTGAGCATGTTCGAGCGCCGGGCTGAGAAGGGACAATGTGTAAATCAGCCGTACCTTGGCTGCAGGGAATTTGCCTGCGCTTTCCGTCCGGTCATTGACGTCGGTGCTGAACGATCACCTATCGATGAAACCCGCGATCTCGGCTGGATGCTTCATGACCTCGATTTTTCCGACTTGGCCGACCCCAAGCCGCATTTCTTCAGGGCCGAGATGAAGAAAGGGGTGATCGAGCTGGAAAACGTGGAGGTGCGGGGATGATTCTTCAGGCGCTGTACGATTACTATGAGCGGAAGCCGGATTTGCCTAAAGGTGGCTTCGAGAGCAAGGAGATCCCTTTCATATTCGAACTCAGTTCGGACGGGAATGTAATCCAAATTGAGGATACGCGCGAATCCCGAGGGAAGAAGAAGGTTGCAAGAAGCTTTCTTGTTCCCCAGGGCGTAAAGAAGTCCGTAAACGTTGCAGCAAACCTGTTATGGGGAAATGCGGAGTACGTACTCGGCCTCCCGGATCCGAAGAAACTGGCGGAACAGGGAGGCAAGGGAAGAGAAGACGAATACCGGGTACGCCTCGCAGGAATGAACGAGGCCTTCCTCGCGGCAATTCGCGCACTGCCGCCCGAACCGTTGTCAGATGAGGGTGTACAAGCTGTTCTGAAATTCCTCACAAGTACCGACCTCAAGGCGGGACTCGAACTTACGGACATCGGGCGTGAGATTGGCGAATCCAACCCCAACGTTACCTTTCGACTTCAAGGGGATGTTGGTCTAGTGTGTCAGAGACGAGTCGTGCGGCAGGCGTTGGGGGCGCCAACTCCAGCCACGAGTACGGGAACCTGTATGGTCACCGGCGCACAAGATGAAATTGAGCGGCTGCATCCATCAATCAAGGGGGTGCGCGATGCTCAATCGAGCGGTGCTAACGTTATTTCTTTTAACCTGGACGCCTTCCGCTCCTTTGGCAAAGAGCGGGGGGCCAACGCCCCGGTTGGCAAGCGCGCTGCCTTCGCGTACACCACTGCGCTTAACCACCTTCTTCGCCGCGACAGTCCGCAGAAGCTACAAGTCGGCGACGCCACGACGGTGTTCTGGGCCGAACGGGATAGTAGCCTGGAAAACGAGTTTTCATCGTTTTTCGACGAGCCGCCCAAGGACGATCCCGACCGTGGAGTCCGTGCTGTGACCGCACTATTGCAGGCTGCGCGGCACGGTGTAGGCCCGTTTCTCGATGATAAGAGCCGCTTTTTCGTTCTTGGACTATCACCCAACGCTGCTCGCATTGCCATCCGCTTCTGGCACGTCGGCACTGTCGCCGAAATGGCGGTTCGAATTGTTCGCCACTTTCATGACGTTGAAATCGTGCATGGTGCCCACGACAAACTTTACCTGTCGATCTTTCGTTTGCTCGTCGCCTCGGCGGCTCAAGGGAAAGCTGACAACCTTGCGCCGAATCTTGGCGGGGAGGTAATGCGGGCGATTCTCGCCGGTCTTCCTTACCCGGATACTCTAATGCAAGGAGCGCTACGTCGTATTCGTGCTGAGCATGAAATCAGTTATCCAAGGGCGGCCATCCTAAAGGCTTGCCTGAATCGAAGATCAGATTTGACAGAGAAGGAGATGACCGTGTCCTTAGACAAGGAAAACCTGAACCCCGGCTACCGCCTGGGCCGCCTTTTCGCCGTGCTGGAGCGCGTTCAGGAGGAGGCAAATCCGGGAATCAATGCCACGATCCGGGATCGATTCTACGGGGCTGCGTCCAGCACACCGGCTGCAGTGTTTCCGAATCTCATGCGGCTAAAAAACCACCACCTCGCCAAGCTTGAGAACCCGGGCAGGCGAGTCAATCTGGAAAAGCTGATCGGCGAAATCGTGAACGGGCTATCCCCCGCATTTCCACCACATTTGCCGCTGGATAACCAAGGCCGGTTCGCCATCGGCTACTACCATCAACGGATGGACAAGTCCACCTATACCAACCAGGGAGAATAAACATGGCTGAAGCGATCAAGAACCGCTACGACTTCGTCCTGATTTTCGACGTGAAGGACGGCAACCCGAATGGCGATCCGGACGCAGGGAATTTACCGCGGCTGGATGCCGAAACCGGGCGAGGCCTCGTGACGGACGTAAGCATCAAGCGAAAAGTTCGGAACTACGTCGCCATGACAAAGGGGCGTGATCAGGATAAATCATTCGTCAGCCAGCTCCGGGGAGCGGACAAGCGTTTTGAAATCTACGTGAGGGAAAAAGCTATTCTTAACGAGCAGCATGAGCGCGCTTACATTGGCGTTGGCCGATCAGAATTACTTAAAGGCGATGATAAGAAGCGCAAGGGCGGCGAGGGAGTCGAAAGTGCGCGGGACTGGATGTGCCGGAATTTCTATGACGTGCGAACGTTCGGTGCTGTTATGTCCCTAGGCATTAATTGTGGCCAGGTGCGCGGACCCATACAGATTACGTTTGCTCGCTCCGTCGACCCGATTGTCACTTTGGAACACTCCATCACCCGAATGGCGGTAGCGACGGCAGCAGAGGCGGAGAAGCAGGGCGGCGATAATCGGACCATGGGCCGCAAATTCACCGTGCCGTACGGCCTCTATGTGGCGCATGGGTTTGTGTCGTCGTTTCTGGCAAAGCAGACCGGTTTCGGGGAAGATGACCTGGAGTTGCTGTGGGAGGCCCTCGCGAACATGTTCGAGCATGACCGATCCGCTGCGCGGGGGGAAATGTCGACGAGAGGGCTCTTTGTCTTTAAGCACGAATCGGAACTTGGCAATGCGCCGGCACACGCATTGTTTTCCCGCGTCAACGCGGTGAAGGCCGATGGTGTCGCAGTGCCGCGGAGTTTCGCGGATTACAAAGTGACAGTCAACGCCAAGGAATTGCCTCAAGGCGTGAGCTTGGAGGCGAAGGTAAGTTGATGGCGGGCGACGCCGAAGATGCTGACCCGATTATGGTCTCGGCGATCGAACATTACGCATACTGTCCGCGTCAATGCGCTCTTATCCACATTGAGCAGGCGTTCGGCGACAACATTCACACCATGCGAGGCCATGCGGTGCACCGCCAGGTGGACGAACCGGGTTGGGAGGCACAGGCAGGCGCACGCGCAGAGCGAGCCTTACCTGTATGGTCCGACCGCCTGCGGTTGATCGGGAAGTGCGATGTAGTCGAGTTTCGCGCCGATGGCTCTGTGTTCCCTGTCGAATACAAGCACGGAGGAAGACGTGTCAAGCTACACGATGATCTGCAACTTTGCGCGCAGGCGCTGTGTCTAGAGGAGATGACCGGCAAGCGAGTTGACCGCGGCGCGATCTATCACCACAGCTCGCGCCGCCGCCGCGAAGTCGCGATTACTGAGAAATTGCGCCGATCGGTCGAGGAAGCCATCGCGGCAATTCGCGCTATGTTCGCTGCGGGCCACCTGCCGCCACCGGTGAATGACAGGCGCTGCAACGAATGTTCGCTGAAGGATAGTTGCCAGCCCGAGGCGACGGCTGCGGTCGGCGCGCTTCATGATCTGCGTGCTGGACTCTTCAAGCCAGATTGATTGAAATGCGGCTTCCCAATTGCGAACGGGCGGTCGTTGACATCGCGAAGTTGCGGGACTACTGTCTTGATGCGGCGCATCCACGCGGGCGGCACAAGGCGCGAGCGTTCGCGGGGGCCCTCAACCTGACCGCAGCGGATGCGGGTGAGTTGCGCGACGCGATTTTGGCGAACGTACAGGTTGGCGATGCGGTCGAAACCGGTGTGGACGAGTATGGGAAAAGGTACACGGTGGATATCACGGTGTCGCGTCGCGGGCGATCGGCCGGAGTCCGAACGGCCTGGATCATTCGGCGCGGCGAGGACTTCCCGAGGTTGACGAGCTGTTATGTCTTGTGACGGTGTGGTGAAATGAAAACCTCTATCAAACTTCTGGACGTCGTAGCCCTTACCGAGGACTTGCTCGAGCACAAGCTCTTGCGAGGGCAGGTGGGAACCGTCGTGGAGGTGCTTGCCCCTGACGTGTTCGAGGTCGAGTTCTGCGACGACGATGGCCGCACGTACAAGTCCACTGCGCTGGAAGCGTCTCAACTGATTGTCCTGCACTATCGGCCGCAGATCGCTGCGTAATGCAGCAGATCCTCAACACGCTCTACGTGGTGACGCCGAATGCCTACGTGCATTTGGAAAACGACACGCTGCGGATCGATGTGGAACACGAAAAGCGGCTGCAGGTGCCCTTGCACCATCTCGGTTCGGTCGTGTGTTTCGGCAACATTGTGGTGTCCCCGGCGCTCATGCACCGTCTGGCCGACGACGGGAAGAGCTTGGTGCTGCTTGATGGCAACGGCCGCTTCAAGGCTCGGCTCGAAGGGCCGGTTTCTGGAAATATTTTGCTCCGGCGGGCGCACCACGCTCGCGCTGCAGAGGCCGGCTTCGTGCTGGAAATCGCCAAGGCGTGCGTGGCCGGGAAAGTGCGCAACTGCCGCCAGGTGCTGCTGCGCGGAGCAAGGGAGAGCGCCGGGCCCACCGACGCGAAGTCGCTCTCGGCAGTTGCCGAGGAACTGGGCCAAGTGCTGCAGAGGCTGGAACGTGCTCCCGACCTGGAGGCGTTGCGCGGTTTCGAGGGTGACGCGGCGAAGCGATATTTCGGGTGTCTGCCTCTCGTGGTGCGTCCGGACCAGCGCGAGGCATTCGCGATGTCCGGGCGCACTCGGCGCCCGCCGCTTGACCGGTTCAACGCGTTGCTGTCGTTTCTGTATTCAATGCTGATGAACGACTGCCGCTCAGCAGCGGAAAGTGTCGGCCTCGATCCGCAATTGGGGTTTCTGCATGCGGTGAGGCCCGGCCGCGCCGCGTTGGCGCTCGATCTGATGGAGGAGTTTCGGCCGGTTCTGGCCGACCGACTGGCACTAACGCTCGTTAACCGCAAGCAGGTCGTGGCGGGCGACTTCACGCTGCGGCCGGGTGGCGCAGTGACGCTCGAAGAGGACGCGCGCAAGGAAGTAGTGTCCGCTTATCAGGAGCGAAAGCAGGAGTTGCTTACGCATCCTCTCGTGGATTCCAATGTTGCGATCGGATTCCTCCCGATGCTGCAGGCTCGGTTCCTTGCGCGCGCGATCCGTGGCGAAATCGAAGGGTACGTTCCATTCCTGATGCGCTGAGGTCCTCATGCTGATCATCGTAACTTACGACGTGTCGACCGAAACGCGCGCAGGCCGCAGGCGGTTGCGTCGCGTGGCCAAGGTGTGCGAGGGCATTGGCCAGCGGGTGCAGAAATCGGTATTCGAGTGCCAGGTGAACGAAATGCAGAACGAAGAACTCGAAAGACGACTGCTTGCCGAAATCGACGAGAAGGAGGATAACCTGCGACTCTATCGTTTGACCGAACCAACAGATCTCCATATCAAGCAATTCGGGAATTTCAGGTCGGTGGACTTCGAAGGTCCGCTGGTCGTGTAATGCGCGAAGTCAAAGCAAAGCGAAATTTGGTCCAGGTTCGCGCGACGTGTATCTCATTGGGCAGACACATGATTCCTGAGCGCACGGAGGGGGAGGACCTCGCGTCTGAGAGCGGCGGCTGGCACCTCGCGCGGAAAAAGGTTTTTGTCTCAACGGATCAAGCAGTTGTTGTATGGCAGTTGCGCCCGTCGCGTGCGGCGGGCGAGGATTGAAACAACCGCGTCGCGCCGCGCTTTCACGCCGCCTTCATGTTGCGCCCGTCGCGTGCGGCGGGCGAGGATTGAAACTCCTGT
>JACQTO010000117.1 GCA_016210745.1 Betaproteobacteria bacterium | reverse complement strand
GCGCGACCTCGACGAGGAGGACCCGGACGAAGTCGAGGCCTCGAAGTTCGACCTCAACTACATTTCGCTCGACGGCAATATCGGCTGTCTGGTCAACGGGGCGGGCCTGGCGATGGCCACCATGGACATCATCAAACTCTACGGCGGCAACCCGGCAAACTTTCTCGATGTCGGCGGTGGCGCGACGACAGAGAAAGTCACCGAGGCGTTCAAGATCATGCTGCGCAACCCGGACCTCAAGGCGATCCTGGTCAATATTTTCGGCGGCATCATGAAATGCGATGTGATCGCGGCAGGCGTGGTTGCGGCGGCCAAGGTGGTCGGCCTGAAAGTGCCGCTGGTGGTGCGGCTGGAGGGGACCAACGTCGATCTGGGCAAGAAGATCCTTGCCGAATCGGGACTGCCCATCATTTCCGGCTCGAACATGGCCGATGCGGCGCAAAAGGTGGTTGCGGCCGCGGCGGCCGGTCGCGCCTGATACCTGGGGGATGAATATGCAAACGAACGTGAACGACCGAGAGCAAGAGGCTCAGGCGGCGAAGGGGATGAACTGATGTCTATACTCATCAACAAGAACACCCGAGTCATCACACAGGGCATCACCGGCAAGACCGGGCAGTTCCACACGCGCATGTCGCGCGACTACGCCAACGGCAGGAATTGTTTTGTCGCCGGCGTGAACCCCAAGAAAGCCGGCGAGGATTTCGAAGGCATTCCGATCTTCGCCACCGTGCGGGACGCAAAAGCGAAAACCGGCGCCAACGCCACAGTGATCTACGTGCCCCCGCCCTTCGCCGCCGCCGCCATCTGGGAGGCGGTGGAAGCCGATATCGGGCTGGTGATCTGCATCACCGAGGGCATACCCGTGCGAGATATGGTCGAAGTGCGCGAGCGGATGCGAAAGGCGAACAAGAATACGACCCTCGTCGGTCCCAACTGTCCCGGAGTCATAACGCCCGATGAGATCAAGATCGGGATCATGCCCGGCCACATCCACAAGAAGGGCCGCGTCGGCGTGGTGTCGCGCTCGGGCACCCTGACCTATGAGGCGGTGGGTCAATTGATGGAATTGGGTCTTGGCCAGTCCACCTGCGTCGGCACCGGCGGCGACCCGGTCAACGGCTTGAAGCACATCGATGTGCTGAAAATGTTCAACGACGATCCGGACACCGACGCGGTGGTCATGGTGGGCGAAATCGGAGGTTCGGACGAAGAGACCGCCGCCTACTGGGTGAAGCAGAACATGAAAAAGCCCGTGATCGGATTCATCGCCGGCGTCACCGCACCCGCAGGCAAACGCATGGGGCACGCCGGCGCGATCATTTCCGGCGGCAAAGGCACGGCGCAGGAGAAGCTCGCCGTGCTGGAGGAATGCGGCATCAAGACCACCCGCAACCCGGCCGAGATGGGTAAGCTGCTGAAATCGATGCTGTAGCGTACTTTCGGGGCGCGGCGCGGATCGCTTGACCGCAGTCAAGATCGGCGATATTTCCGCGCTCCGCCGCTGGAAAAACACGGGTGGCGGACGTAAGCTACTAAGCTTGCGCGGTGGCGGCGCCGGCCGCCCCGCTCGGCTGCGGTCTCGTGAGGTCACGTGAGCACTCAATCGCCTAGCGCCATCCCCGTATCCGTGGTCGATGTCCGCCCGGGTCCCAAGGGGCGAAGTGTCGATCCCGAGGCGCTCGAGCAGGTGCGTTCGTTGCTCGGGGATGCCCCGCGCCGGCGCGATTTATTGCTCGAGCATTTGCACCTGATCCAGGACCGCTTCGGTCACCTTTCGGCTGCGCATCTGGTTGCGCTGGCGGCAGAAATGAAGCTGCCGATGGCCCACGTCTATGAAATCGCGACCTTCTACCATCACTTCGACGTGGTGAAAGACGGCGAGCCGGTGCCGCCGGCGGTTACGGTTCGCGTGTGCGACTCCATCGGCTGCGAGCTCGCCGGCGCGAAGGACCTGCTTGCCAAGCTGCCGGCGATACTCGGCAAGGAGGTGCGCGTCATCGCAGCGCCCTGTGTCGGCCGTTGTGAATCGGCGCCGGTGGCGGTGGTCGGACAGAATCCGATCGCGCAGGCGACGCCGGACAAGGTGCGTGAGGCCGTTTCCGGAAAGTGTTTCACGTGCCCCACCCCAGACGCTATCGATTACGCGCAATACCGAAAGGCCGGCGGCTACGGAACGATCGCCGATTGTCTCGCCGGCAGCCAAGCGCGCGAATCGGTGACCAAGGTCATGGAAGATGCCGGGCTGCGGGGTCTGGGCGGCGCGGGTTTCCCGGCGGGCCGCAAGTGGCGCACCGTTGCCGCGATGCCCTCGCCGCGGCTGATGGCCGTGAATATCGACGAGGGCGAGCCAGGCACGTTCAAGGACCGGTATTATCTCGAGCGCGACCCGCACCGGTTTCTCGAAGGCATGTTGATTGCGGCTTGGGCGGCCGGAGTCGGCGAGATCTATATTTATCTGCGCGACGAATACGCCGGCTGCCGAGCCCTGCTCGAACGCGAGCTGGCAAAGCTCGAAGCGGAACCTCCGTGTGCCTTGCCGCAAATCCACATGCGGCGTGGCGCCGGAGCCTATATCTGCGGCGAGGAATCGGCGATGATCGAGTCGATCGAGGGCAAGCGCGGCATGCCGCGGCTCCGTCCTCCCTACGTCGCCGAAGTCGGGCTGTTCGGTTACCCGACGCTCGAACACAACTTGGAGACGCTCTATTGGGTGCGAGACATCCTGGAAAAGGGTGCGGCGTGGTTCTCGTCCCAGGGACGCAACGGCCGCAAGGGCCTGCGATCGTTTTCGGTGAGCGGGCGGGTGAAAAAGCCCGGCGTGCATCTGGCTCCAGCCGGAATCACGGTGCGCGAGCTGATCGACGAATACTGCGGCGGCATGCAGGATGGCGAGCAGTTCTACGCTTATCTTCCGGGGGGCGCTTCGGGCGGGATCCTGCCGGCATCGATGGGTTACATCCCGCTCGATTTCGATACGCTCAATCAATACGGCTGTTTCATCGGCTCGGCGGCCATCGTGGTTCTCTCAGAGAGGGACCGCGCCGTGGATGCCGCGCGCAACCTGCTGAAGTTGTTCGCCGACGAATACTGCGGCCAGTGCACGCCGTGCCGCGTCGGCACGGCCAAGACGCTGGAGCTCATCGCGCAGCCGAAATGGGATCGGGATCTCCTTATCGAACTCTCTCAGGCAATGATGGACGCGTCGATCTGCGGCCTGGGGCAGGCGGCGCCAAATCCGGTGCTATGCGTCATGAAGTATTTCCCGCAGGAACTTGCGTAACGCGCAAGGAGTCGGAGTGAGGAGTGCAAGTCGGCGCGAGGAGTTTCGCCCGACCTCATGATTTTCACGCGCTACCTCTGCCATGGAGAGTCGATGACCGCCGCTACAAAGGACGAAGCAGCCGTGTTGCCGGTTGAGTTCAAGCTGAACGGCAAGATGGTCGCCGCCCATGCCGGCGAGTCTATCATCGAAGCGGCCAAACGCCACGGCATCGACATTCCCCATCTTTGTTACAAGGAAGGTTTGCGCGCCGACGGCAACTGCCGCGCCTGCGTGGTCGAAATCAAGGGCGAACGGCTGCTTGCCCCCTCGTGCTGCCGAACCCCGAGCAAGGCGATGGAAGTGTTCACCGACAGCGCTCGGGCGCTCGCTGCGCAGAAGATGGTGCTCGAACTGCTGCTTTCGGACATGCCGGAGCAGCGCCATACGCTTGAATCCGAGCTCGAGCGTTGGGCGCAAAAACTCGCCGTCAGCCGGCCGCGCTTTGCCGGCACACACAGGCCGAAAGCCGACTTATCGCATCCGGCGATCGCGGTGAACCTCGACGCCTGCATCCAATGCACGCGCTGCGTGCGTGCCTGCCGCGAGGAGCAGGCAAACGACGTCATCGGCTTTGCGTATCGAGGCGAGCGATCGAAAATCGTATTCGACTTGGACGACCCGATGGGGGCATCGACCTGCGTTGCCTGCGGCGAGTGCGTACAGGCTTGCCCTACCGGGGCGCTCATGCCCGCGCGAGGCGTTGGCTTGATCCAATCCGACAAGACGGTGGACTCGGTCTGCCCCTACTGCGGTGTGGGCTGCGAACTCAGCTACCATGTCAAGGACAACCGGATTGTGCGCGTCCAGGGGCGCGACGGGCCCTCCAACCGCGGCCGGCTGTGCGTCAAAGGCCGATACGGCTTCGATTACGTGCAGCACCGGCAGCGCCTGACCAAGCCGCTGATCCGCAAGCCGGGCGTGGCGAAGCACAAGGATTTCGCGATCGATCCGGATGACTGGTCGGGATCGTTCCGCGAAGCGAGCTGGGAGGAAGCGCTTGAATTTGCCGCACGGGGATTGCGCGACATTCGCGACGCCCGCGGGAAAATGGGCGGCGCCCTGGCCGGATTCGGTTCCGCCAAGGGCACGAATGAGGAAGCCTACCTGTTCCAAAAGCTCGTGCGCACCGGTTTCGGTTCGAACAACGTCGATCACTGCACGCGGCTTTGCCATGCCTCTTCGGTGGCAGCGCTGCTGGAAGGCATCGGTTCGGGCGCGGTCTCGAACCAGGTGAACGACGTCGCGAATGCCGAAGTCGTGTTCGTCATCGGGGCGAATCCGACCGTCAATCATCCGGTGGCGGCGACCTGGATCAAGAATGCGGTCGACCGCGGCACGACCCTTATCGTCGCCGATCCGCGCCGGAACGAGCTTTCGCGGCGCGCGAAGTATTTTCTCCAGTTCCATGCGGACACCGACGTGGCGCTGCTCAACGCGCTCATGCACACCATCGTCGAGGAAGGCTTGGTCAACGAGGCGTTTGTCCGCGACCGCACATCCGGTTACGAAGCGCTCAAGGAGAACGTGAAGAAGTTCAGCCCGGAGGCCATGGCACCGATATGCGGCATCGACGCGGCGACGCTGCGCGCGGTCGCGCGCCTGTACGCGCGCTCGAAGGCTTCGATGATCTTCTGGGGCATGGGCATCTCCCAGCACGTGCACGGCACCGACAACGCGCGCTGCCTGATCGCCCTTGCGCTCATGACCGGGCAGATCGGGCGCCCGGGCACAGGACTGCACCCGCTGCGCGGGCAAAACAATGTGCAAGGAGCGTCGGACTCCGGGCTCATTCCGATGATGTACCCGAACTATCAGCGCGTGAATGATTCCCGGGTGCGCCACTACTTCGAAAAACTCTGGGGCACGCGGCTTGACGGCAAGCCGGGCCTGACCGTGGTCGAGATCATGCACGCGGCGAAGGAAAGGAAAATCCGCGGCATGTACATCATGGGCGAGAACCCGGCAATGTCCGATCCCGACGTGGACCATGCGCGCGAGGCGCTCGCCGCCCTCGATCATCTGGTGGTGCAGGACATCTTCCTCACCGAAACGGCCTATTTGGCCGATGTGGTGCTGCCGGCCACGGCTTGGCCGGAGAAAACCGGAACGGTCACCAACACCGATCGGATGGTGCAACTGGGCCGCAAGGCAATCGAGCCGCCGGGGGAGGCGCGCGAGGACCTATGGATCATTCAGGAGGTCGCGCGGCGCCTCGGGCTTGCATGGAACTACGGCCACCCGCGCGAGGTGTTCGATGAGATGCGCACGTGCATGGATTCGATCGCCGGCATCACTTGGGAACGCCTGGAGAGCGACTCCTGCGTGACCTATCCCTGCGAGCGCGAAGGCGACCCGGGGGAGCCGACCGTGTTTACCAGCTCGTTTCCCACCGAGACCGGCCGCGGCAAATTCGTGCCGGCCGATCTCATCTCGGCGGACGAACGACCCGATGACGAGTATCCGATGGTGCTCATCACGGGCAGGCAACTGGAGCATTGGCACACCGGTGCCATGTCGCGCCGCGCCGGCGTGCTCGACGCGATCGAACCGGAGCCTGTTGCGTCATTCCATCCGCTTGACCTCGCGCGACTCGGCGTTTCTCCGGGCAGGGTGGTGACGGTGGAATCCCGCCGCGGCCGGATTTCGCTGTATGCCCGCGCCGAAGAGGGTACACCCCCCGGTGCGGTGTTCATTCCTTTTTGCTATTACGAGGCGGCGGCAAATCGGCTTACCAACCCGGTGCTCGACCCCGTCGGCAAGATCCCCGAATTCAAGTATTGCGCGGTGCGCGTAAGCGCCGGAGGCCCGGCGCCCCTGCGCTCGAGTTTCGGCGGGGGCAAGGCGCTGAGTTCGGTATGAGTTGAATCGGGAGATCTTCGCCGGCCCTGTCCACTTGTTGTCGGCGGACTGAACGACGCGGGCGGCGCCGCGGCTCCACCGGCTGCTCAATTTCCGCCAAGAGGCGCGGCGCGCTCGTGGCCCGCGCTTAACCAGAAGCAAGAACGTATCAAGGAGAAGGAAATGTCGAGCGACATCGAAATCGCGCAAGCGGCAAAACTCAAACGCATCTCCGAAATCGCGCATCAAAGGCTTGGGGTTCCGGAGGAACACCTGGAACCCTACGGTCATTTCAAGGCCAAGCTGTCGCTGGAGTATCTGGAGTCGCTGGAGAATCGGCCCGCCGGAAAACTGATTCTGGTCACGGCGATCAGCCCCACGCCCGCCGGCGAAGGCAAGACCACCACGACCGTCGGCTTGGGAGACGCCCTGAACCGCATCGGCAAGCGGGCGATGATCTGCTTGCGCGAACCTTCGCTCGGACCGGTGTTCGGGATGAAGGGCGGCGCCGCCGGCGGCGGCTACTCGCAGGTAGTCCCGATGGAGGACATCAATCTGCATTTCACCGGCGACTTTTCCGCCATCGCGCTGGCGAACAACCTGCTCGCGGCGATGATCGACAACCACATTCACCACGGCAACGAACTCGGGTTCGATTTGCGCCGCATTACCTGGAAGCGCGTGGTGGACATGAACGACCGGGCGTTGCGGGAGATCGTCGTGTCCCTCGGCGGGCCGGGCAACGGCTTCCCGCGCCAGGACGGATTCGACATCGTGGTCGCCTCGGAAGTGATGGCGATCTTCTGCCTTGCGAATTCGCTGGCCGACCTCAAGGAGCGCTTGGGCAAGATCGTGGTCGGTTACACGCGCGAGCAAAAGCCGATTCTCGCGCGCGAACTCAAGGCTCACGGGGCGATGACGGTGCTGCTCAAGGACGCGCTCAAGCCGAACCTGGTGCAGACGCTGGAGAACAACCCGGCGTTCATCCACGGCGGACCGTTTGCCAACATCGCGCACGGGTGCAATTCGGTCATTGCCACGCGCGCGGCTCTCAAGCTGGCCGATTATGTCGTAACCGAAGCCGGGTTCGGCGCCGACCTCGGCGCCGAGAAATTCGTCGATATCAAGTGCAGGAAAAGCGGGCTGCGCCCGGCAGCCGTGGTTATCGTCGCCACCGTGCGCGCGCTCAAGTACCACGGCGGCGTGGATCTCAAGTCGGTCAACATCGAAAACCTCGAGGCATTGGAGAAGGGGATCGCCAACCTGGAGCGACACGTCAACAACGTGCGCAATCATTACGGTCTGCCCTGCGTGGTATCGATCAACCATTTCTCCTATGACACCGATCGCGAGATCGAGCTGCTGAAGAAACGCATGGCGCACCACCACGCGCCGGTCGTGTTGGCCCGGCACTGGGCGCAAGGCGGCAAGGGCGCCGAGGAGGTGGCGCGTGCGGTTATCAATCTCATCGACACGACCCCGGCAAACTTCAGATTCGTGTACGAGGAAGGCGCCACGCTCTGGGACAAGGTCAACGCCATTGCAACCAAGATCTACGGGGCCAGCGAGGTGACCGCCGATTCCAAGATACGCTCCCAGATCAAGAAGCTGCAGGAGGATGGCTACGGGGGTTATCCTGTATGCGTGGCGAAGACGCAGTACTCGTTCTCCACCGACGCCCAGCTGCGCGGCGCGCCTTCCGGACACGTGATCAACGTGCGCGAGGTGCGGCTCGCGGCCGGCGCCGAGTTCGTGGTCATGGTCTGCGGCGACATCATGACCATGCCGGGCCTGCCGAAGCTGCCCTCGGCGTGCAAGATCGACTTGGACGACAGCGGCAAGGTGGTAGGGCTGTTTTGATGGGGAACGCCCACCACTCCAGCTGCAGGATGCCGAGGTGGGAGCTGCGGGTGCGCACCCGCATCGCCAGCGGCGGACAGGAATAGAGGCCGCCTACCGAGTGTTATCGCTCAAGGGGAAGCGGGAAGGCAAGATGCCCAACATTGTCGTGATGGCCGGTGACGGAGGGCCGGTGGGCGTCGGCTCCAGTGCAAGGGCGGCGCGCTGGCCATTCGGGAGGCTCTTTCAAATTGATCGCCAGACTGGTACAAGTCGCTGTTGCGGAGGACGTAGAAAAAGGGGCCATTGAAACAACCATGGTTGGAGGAAATGAGATGAAAACGATTGCTTTAGTTTCGCGCGTTGGAGTTTCCCTTCTGTCTTGCGCAGCGCTGTACATCGCCGGAGCGGGGCCGTCGATGGCCCAGCAGTCCTGGCAGCCAAGCAAGACGGTCGAGTTCATCGTGCCGGCCGGAACGGGAGGGGGCGCCGACCAGATGGCGCGCGCCATCCAGGGTATCGTCGCCAAGCACAATCTGATGAAGCAGTCGCTGGTGGTGATCAACAAGGCTGGCGGCGCCGGCTCTGAGGGTTTCCTGGACGTCAAGAATGCCAAGGGCGACCCCCACAAGATCATCATCACGCTGTCAAACCTGTTCACCACACCGCTCGCGACCAACACGCCGTTCAACTGGCGCGATCTCACCCCGGTGCAGATGCTGGCCCTCGACCAGTTCGTGCTCTGGGTCAATGCGGATGCCCCCTACAAGAGCGCAAAGGACTACGTAGAGGCGGCGAAAAAGGCCGGTCCGAACAAGTTCAAGATGGCCGGCACCGGGGCCAAGCAGGAGGATCAGATCATCACGGCTGCGATCGAGCAAAAGACGGGAGCCAAGTTCATCTACATCCCATTTAAGGGAGGCGGCGACGTCGCGGTGCAACTCGTGGGCAAGCACGTGGATTCGACGGTGAACAACCCGATCGAGGCGATGGCACACTGGCGCGGGGGCAAGCTCCGTCCGCTTTGCGTATTCGATCCTAAACGCATGCCTTACAAGACCAAGGTCACCGACAAGATGGCCTGGGGCGACATTCCGACGTGCAAGGAAGGCGGGTTGGACGTCGACTACCTGATGCTGCGGGGCATCTTCATGCCGGCGGAAGTGAAACAGGAGCATGTCGCCTTCTATATCGACCTGTTCAAGAAGGTCCGCGCGACCTCGGAATGGAAGGACCTGATGGAGCGCGGCGCGTTCAACCAGACGGCCCTGGCCGGCAAGGAATACGCCGACTGGGTGGCGCGCGAGGAAGCGCGGCACGTCTCGCTCATGAAGGCCGCGGGATTCATCGCGAAGTAAGGCGGTGTGGCAGCGCGCGGCAGGGCGCCCGCCCTGCCGCGCTTTTGCATCGATAGCCAAGGAGGAGACGAATTGTCCGGAGAATCGGGCGGCCGCCGTGCCGCGTTTACTCAGAAGACAGCGGAGATCGCCGTTGCGGCGGTGTTCTTGCTGTTTGGGGCTATCGTTATTTTCGACAGTGTGCGGCTCGGCTTCAGCTGGGGCGAGGAAGGCCCGCAGGCGGGCTATTTTCCCTTCTACGTTGCGCTGATCATCTGCTTGTCTTCAGTGGCCAACCTAGTTCGCGCGCTGATGGCCAAGCCGGAGAGGAGCAAGACCTTCGTCGAGGTCGGGCAGCTCAAGCTGGTGCTGGCCGTGCTGGTGCCGACCGCGATCTACACCGCCTTGATCGGCTGGATCGGCATCTACGTCGCGTCGATCCTGTTCTTGGGCTATTTCATGCGCTCGCTGGGCAAGTACCCATGGTGGAAAGTGTTTGCGGTGTCGGTCGGCAACAGCGCGGTCTTCTTCCTGATCTTCGAGGTCTGGTTCATTATCCCGCTGCCCAAGGGCCCGATTGAAGCGCTGCTTGGATTGAACTAGGACGATGGAAGAGATCCAGTCTCTGATACACGGCTTCGCGGTCGCCCTCAGCTACAAGAACCTCGCCCTGATGTTTTTGGGCGTGATCCTCGGCGTAATCATCGGCGTGCTGCCTGGCCTGGGCGGGGCGAATGGCGTGGCAATCCTGCTTCCGCTCACCTTCGCCATGGCCCAGACCCCGGGGGGCACCACCTCGGCGATCATCCTGCTTTCATGCATCTACTGGGGAGCACTTTTCGGCGGCGCCATTACGAGCATCCTGTTCAACATTCCGGGAGAGCCGTGGTCGGTGGCCACCACCTTCGACGGCTATCCGCTGGGACAGAAGGGGCGTGCGGGCGAGGCGCTCGCCGCCGCGTTTACCTCGTCGTTCGTCGGCGCGCTGGTAGCGGTGATCGTGATCACCTTTCTGTCGCCGATCGTGGCCCGGTTTGCGCTCGCGTTCGGGCCACCCGAATTTTTCGCGGTCTACCTGCTTACGTTCTGCGCTTTCATCGGCACGAGCAAGGAGCGGGTAGGCAAAACCCTGGCGTCCATGATGTTGGGCTTCGCGCTGGCGGCGGTCGGCAGCGACCCTGTGACCGGGACGTTGCGCCTGACCTTCGGTTCCACGCATATGCTCGCCGGGTTCGACTTTCTCATCGCCGTGATCGGCTTATTCGGGATCGGCGAAATTCTGTTGACGCTGGAGGAGGGGCTCGCCTTTAAGGGCGCGTCAGCGAAGATCAATTTCAGGGCGGTGGTCCACACCTGGAAACAGCTGCCGAAGTTCTGGCAGACCTCGGTGCGCTCCGCCACGGTCGGCTGTTTCATGGGCATCGTGCCGGGCGGCGCGACGCCGGCTTCCTTCATGGCCTACGGCGTGGCGCGGCGTTTTTCAAAGGACGGCGAGAAGTTCGGCACCGGCGAGTTGGAGGGCGTGGTGGCGCCTGAAACCGCGGCCCACGCCGCCGGAACCGCAGCGCTATTGCCGATGCTGACGCTCGGGGTGCCCGGCTCGCCGACCGCCGCGGTGCTGTTGGGCGGGCTGCTGATCTGGGGGCTGCAGCCCGGACCGCTGCTATTCGTCGAGCAGAAGGACTTCGTCTGGGGCCTGATCGCGAGCATGTATCTGGGCAACATCGCGGGGCTGATCGTCGTATTGACCTGCGTGCCGCTATTCGCCGCGATCCTGCGGATCCCGTTCTCGGTGATCGCTCCCATCATCATGGTGATCTGCGCAATCGGCGCCTATACCGTGCACAATGCGATCTTCGATGTCTGGATGATGGTGGTGTTCGGCATCGCCGGATACGTATTCAAGAAACTCGCCTACCCGCTTGCGCCCATGGTGCTCGCGATCGTGCTCGGCGACCGCGCCGAGTCCTCGTTCCGGCAGGCAATGCTGGTATCGCAGGGCGATATGTCCATTTTCTTCTCGAACGCACTGGTAGGGTTCATGACGGGGCTCTCCGTGCTCCTGATCTTGTGGCCCCTGGCATCTCTGGTCGTCGCCAGGTTGCGCGGCAGGCGCTGAGCTAGGGCGAATCACCGAGTTTTTTTCTTGAGGCGCGATAATGTCTCCGGAGTCAGGTTGAGATACGCGGCCAATTCTTTTTTCGGGATGCGCCCGTTCAGGTCCTGGTGCTTGCGCATGAAACGCGCGAGCCGCCCCGGCGCGTCAAGCAGGTGCAGCGTGATCGTATGCGCCATGACTTCCGACATCAGGCGCATCACCTCATGCTCGAAGCGCAGTTTGACGTCGTTGTGTCGGTCCAGGAATTCGACCCAGTGCGGCATGGACAGCCGTGCGACCCGCGCCTTGGTTACGGCAACGATGCTGTACGGAATCGGTTTGTTGAGCCTCCACGCAGCGTAGGATGTGTCCATGTCCGTCTCGGCCGCGAAGCGCAGGATCATTTCCTTGCCCTGGGGATTGCTGACCACGCGCTTGAGAATTCCATCGAGAATGAAGAACTGCTCCATGCTGGTTGTTCCCTGGCGGACCAGCGTCTCGCCTTTCTTGTACTCGGTGATGTGGAGCTCTCGATCGAGATCCTCGAATGCACTTGGGGGCATTTCGCGCAGGATGAGGTTCTGTTTGAGCTGCAGCCGGATGGTGTTGCGCTGCGGATGCGTGGCGACGGAAGTCATGCCCGGTAGCATACTAGAACGCGCGAAAAATTGACCTCAGTCAAGGCCCTAAATGCCTGAGAACCCTAGACTCAACAACCTTGCGGCGAGCGGCCTTCCGGCCCGCGATGCAGATGCCGCTGACACGACGAAATTGGGGGTGTGAAATGGGCACCGTCGAACCTCAAGTGGCCGCTGCCACAACCGATACACCATTGACCGATGGGTTTCATCTGGTCATCGATGCACTCAAGCTCAACGGCATCGACACTATCTTTGGTTTGCCCGGCATTCCGATCACGGACCTCGCCCGCAAGGCACAGGCAGCAGGCCTGCGCGTGATTTCCTTCCGTCATGAGCAGAACGCCGGCAATGCCGCCGCCATCGCCGGCTTTATGACGCAAAAGCCGGGCATCTGCCTGACGGTGTCGGCGCCCGGCTTCCTCAACGGGCTGACGGCACTGGCCAACGCCACCACCAATTGCTTCCCGATGATCCTCGTCAGCGGCTCCAGCGAGCGCGAGATCGTCGATCTCCAGCAGGGCGATTACGAGGAGATGGACCAGCTGGCCATCGCCAAGCCGCTCGCCAAGGCCGCCTT
>JACQTO010000116.1 GCA_016210745.1 Betaproteobacteria bacterium | reverse complement strand
CGTGATTTCCAGATCCGGATCGACTTCCTTGTCGGTCTCGATCAGCAGTCCCTCGGCGCGCAGCCATTCGATGGTCGAGCGCAGGCTGCTGACATCGGGCTTCACCGCAGTGCCTTTGTTGCGTACGTTCATGGATCGTCCTTTTGCTGTTAGGAGCATTACTTGAGCGGCAGCACCGAACCCGGCCGGCCCATTTTGCCGTCCCAGCGTTTGGCGAAATCCGCCGAAATTCCGAATTGATCGAGTACCCGCGCCACGATGTGATTGACGATGTCGTCGACGCTCTGCGGCCGGTTGTAGAACGCCGGCATGGGCGGGACGATGGCGGCGCCCTGGCGCGCGAGCTTGAGCAGATTCTCCAGATGAACCTGCGAGAGCGGGGTCTCGCGCGGAACGAGCACAAGCTTGCGCCCTTCTTTCAACACCACGTCGGCGGCGCGGTGCACCAGGTCTTCGCCATAGCCGTGAGCGATCGCCGCCAGGGTGCGCATCGAACAGGGGGCGACCACCATGCCATCGGTGAAGAACGACCCCGAGGAGATGGTCGCGCCCATATTGCCGGTGCTGTGATGCACTGACGCCAGTTCCTTTACCTGCTGCAACGACAGGCCGGTTTCGTGCTCTATCGTCTGCTGACCCCACTTGCTGATTACCAGGTGGGTCTCGATCTCGGCCGCCCGCAGCGCCTCGAGAACCCTGACGCCGAAAATGGCGCCGGTCGCGCCGGTAATGCCGACGATGATCCGCCTCATTTCAATGCTCCTTGTCCGCGGTTGCACAGGCCCGGATTGCCCAAAACCTGTATGATTTCGTGCCATGTTAGACGCGGCGGGAAACTAGATCAATCTCGATTTTGGGATCGATGGACCGCATGGGCCGCGTCACACGCGCAGGAGGCAGCGAAATGGGAACGACGATTGAGCTTAAAGCCGCTGATGGTCACACTTTAGATGCGTACCGCGCCGAACCCTCGGGCAAGCCGCGCGGCGGACTGGTTTTGGTGCAGGAAATCTTCGGCGTCAACGGCCACATACGCGGGGTGGCCGACGGCTTCGCCGACGAAGGATACCTCGTGATTGCGCCGGCGCTGTTCGACCGGGCCAAGCGTCATTACGAGACCGGGTATACGCAGGAGGACATTCAGGCCAGTCGGGAGCTCATGCAGGCGATGAAATGGGAAAATACCCTGGCCGATGTCGCCGCGGCTGCCGAGGCGCTAAGGTCCGCGGGCAAGGTCGGCATCGTTGGCTACTGCTGGGGAGGAACCGTCGCTTGGGTGGCAGCGGCACGGCTGCCGGGTTTTGCCTGCGCGGTGCCCTATTATGGCGGCGCCATACGGAACATGATCGACGACAAACCACGGTGTCCGGTGATGTGCCACTGGGGCGAAACCGATCACTCGATCTCGATGGAGGCGGTAAAAGAGATCGAGGCGGCTCACCCGAAGATCCTATCGCATGTCTACCCGGGGGCCGGCCACGGCTTCAACTGCGATCAACGCGGTTCCTACCACGCCGAATCGGCAAAGCTCGCGCGCAGCCGTACGCTGGACTTCCTGCAACAGTACTTGGGCTAGCCGTGTTGAATCCGGTCGGCGTGCCTGCCGACACAGGCTCCGACTTCGTGAGCGCCGCTCAGGCGGCCAAAATGCTGCGCGTCAAACCGCAGACGCTCTACACCTACGTCAGCCGCGGCCTGATCCGCTCGATAGCGCAGCGCGACCAAAAGAGCCGGCTTTATTACCGGGAGGACCTGGAGAAGCTCAAGGCGCGCAGCAACGCGCGACACGGCGCCGAGCCGGCGGCCGAATCGGCGATACGCTGGGGCCAGCCGGTGATCAACACCTCGATAACCGAGATTACCCCCGGGGGACCGCGCTACCGGGGACGTCTTGCGCTGGACTTGGCGCGCGAGGGTCGTTCTTTCGAGTCGGTTGCGGAGCTGCTTTGGACCGGCATTCAGCATCATGAACCGTTGCTGTGGGAACACGAGCTGATTCCGCGCGATTTCAAGGCTCAGCTCGATCGCGTGGTGCTCCAGCGGGAATTGCCGCCGCTACTGCGCATTCTCGCCGCGGCCACCGCGGTGCTCGGTGTCGCAGAGCCTTCGCATAACGAGATTCGCCGCGGCACGACGATCCCCGCCGCGCGCCAGCTCATACTTACGCTCACAGGATGCCTGGGCTACCTTGGCGCAAACCCGGGGTTCCGGTTTCCGGACCCACATCAGACCGTAGCTCAAAACGCGGCGCAGACGCTGATCGAGAAACCCTCTGAAGAGATGGTGAGCGCAATCAACGCGGCACTGGTGTTGTGCGCCGATCATGAACTTTCATCGTCGACCTTCGCCGCACGCGTGGCAGCCTCCACCGGAGCCGAGCTGCGTGCCTGCGTGCTCGCGGCCATCGGCGCTCATTCCGGCGAATTACTCGGCGGCAGCTGCGACCGCGCCGAGGATTTGCTGCGAAGGGCCCGCAGCAAGGAAGACGTGCATCGCAGGCTCACCGAACTCGAACAGGCTGAAACGCGCGTGCCCGGATTCAATCTGTTGCTTTACCCCGAGGACGATCCGCGTGCGCGCTATCTGCTGCACAGAGCGCACACCTTGTCCTCGAGAAACGCGCGCGCTCAACTGATCGACGAATTCATCGAAGAGGCCGAGCGCAGGCTCCATCTCTGGCCGTCTCTCGAAGTCGGGCTGGTGGCGCTTGCCGCCACGCTCGAGCTGCCCGAGCGCAGCGCAAGTGCGCTGTGGGCGGTGGGAAGAACCGCCGGATGGATCGCGCACGTAATGGAGCAGCGTTTGGCCGGATTCGTGCTCCGCCCCCGAGCGCGCTACGTCAGCGTCAAGTAGCGCCAGCGCCGTCAAAGGCGATTGAGCATTCCCGAGCGGCGCGCCACACACCAAGTCCTTGGCCGCTTACAAGTCTATTGTTGACAGGCGAAGATTTGGTCTCTAAATCCGTGTCCCCTTTTCGGGCAGTTGCGTGCAACTGCCCGAAAAGGGGAGCTTGATAAACGGCGAAAACCAGCTCATTTGGCTCCGGCTCGTCCGGCTTAGGTACGCCGGCGCCAGCGAGCGCTACAGCCGAATCTTCGACAGCAGCTCGTCAAAGTGTTCGGCGCTGGTATAGCTGATCACCAGCTTTCCGGCGCCCTTTTTACCCGCCTTGATTTCGACCGTCGTGCCGAGCTTGTCCGAGAGCTCATCCTGCAGCCGCTGCACGTCGCGGTCGAGCTTCGGCGCGTGCTTCGCCGCCAGCTTCGGGTGCAAGATGTCGTTGACCAGGCTTTCGGTCTCGCGCACCGACATTCCACGCTCGGCGACTTTCTTCGCCACCGCTTCCTGCTGGCGACCGCTTAAGGCAAGCAAGGCCCGCGCATGGCCCATGTCGAGCGCGCCCTCAAACACGAACTTCTGAACGGAATTCTCGAGATGGAGCAGGCGCAGAAGGTTGGTGGTCGCGGCGCGCGAACGCCCGATGGCATCTGCCGCCTCCTGGTGCGTGAGCTTGAACTCATCGACTAGGCGCTGCACGCCCTGGGCTTCTTCGAGAGGATTCAGATCTTCACGCTGGATATTTTCGATCAGCGCCATGGCGAGTGCTGCCTGGTCAGGCACCTCGCGCACGACCACCGGAACTTCAGCCAGACCGGCGAGCTTCGCCGCGCGCCAACGGCGCTCCCCGGCGATGATCTCGTAGCGGTCCTTCGCCAGCGGGCGCACCAGAATCGGCTGGATCATTCCCTGGCTTCTGATCGAAGAGGCGAGATCCTGCAGTGACGCGTCGTCCATTTTCGAGCGCGGCTGATAGCGGCCGCGCTCGATCTGCGCGAGCTTGAGCGTCCCGAGCGACTCCTTCGCTTGCGTGCCTTCGTCCGCGTCGAGCAATGCATCGAGCCCGCGTCCCAACCCCTTGAGTTTGGCCATCATGTCGCTATGCCGCCTGTCCGAAGCCGTTGCGCAGAAGAATTTCTCCGGCCAGGGCAAGGTATGCCTGCGAGCCTTTGCAGGCGCGGTCGAACTGCACCGCGGGTTCGCCGTAACTCGGCGCTTCGGCGAGGCGAACATTGCGCGGAATCACCGTGGTGTAGACCTTTTCGCCGAAATGCTCTTGCAGCTGCGCCGACACCTGCTGCGCCAGGGTGTTGCGGGGATCGAACATGGTGCGCAGCAATCCCTCGATTTCGAGATTCGGATTGAGGTTCTGGCGCACCTTGCGGATCGTGTTCACCAGGTCGGACAGCCCCTCGAGCGCGTAGTACTCGCATTGCATCGGAATCATCACGGCGTCGGCGGCGACCAAAGCGTTGACCGTGAGCATGTTGAGCGAAGGCGGGCAGTCAAGCAGAATGAAATCGTATTGCGGGGCAAGCGTGGCCAGCGCACCCTTGAGCCGCGTCTCGCGGTGCTCAAGCGCCACCAGTTCGACCTCCGCGCCGGCGAGGTCGCGATTGGCCGGAAGCACGTCGTAGCTGCCCGCGGGCGAGCGCACGCGCACCGTGTCGGCCGTCGACAAGCCCAGTAGCACCTGGTAGATGGTCACCGCGAGCGCACGTTTGTCGATGCCGCTACCCATCGTGGCGTTTCCCTGCGGGTCCAAGTCGACGAGCAAAACGCGCTTTTGCGACTGCGCCAGCCCGGCGGCGAGATTAACGCTGGTGGTGGTCTTGCCAACACCCCCCTTCTGATTGGTGACCGCGATGGTTCGGGTCATAAGCGTAGCGTCGGCGGGCTCATTGCGGCTTGACCAATATCAGGCGCCGCGCGGCTTCCAGGCCCGGCACCGACAGTTCGATTACTTCATGCAAACGGTAGTCCTTCGGCAAACGCTCGATCTCCTCATAGGGATGCAAGCCTTTCATCGCCACGAACACGCCGTCTGGGGCGAGCAAGTGGCGCGAATGCATTACAAACTCGCCGATTTCGGCATAGGCGCGTGAAATGATGACATCGAACCCCTTTGGGCGTTGCCATGACTGTACCCGTTCGCACACGACATTGGCATTGCTCAAAGCGAGATCGGCGACGGCTTGGCGCAGGAATGCCGCTTTCTTGTGATTGCTGTCGAGCAGTACGACCTCCAAGTCCGGCCGCGCAACTGCAATTGGGATTCCCGGCAGGCCGGCGCCGCTGCCGACGTCCAGCACACGGCCTCCGGGCAAGTGCGGGAGCACCGCCAAGCTATCGAGTAAATGGCTGAACACCATTTTCTTTAAATCGCGCACGGCGGTGAGGTTGTAGACGCGGTTCCATTTTTCCAGCAGCACCAGATACTGAATCAGTGTGCTTTGGCGCCGTGCGTCCAAGTCCAGACCGAGTGCATCGATTCCCTGCGCAAGCTCGGAGGCCGCCGCAACCAATACCTGATCGGTAGTCTCTGCAGGCTTCATGCGGCGGATTTTTCGGTCGATGGGTCGCTGCGGCCGCTGCGCTTCAGGTGTACCAGGAGCAGCGAAATAGCAGCCGGTGTCAGGCCCGATATGCGCGACGCCTGTCCGATCGTCTGCGGCTGGTGCAGAGTGAGTTTTTGCCGTGCTTCGGTGGAAAGCCCCCGCACCGCTGCGTAATCGATGTCGGGCGGCAAGGCGATGGCTTCGTACTTGCTGTGACGCGAGACTTCTTCCTTCTGACGGGCTATATAGCCCTGGTACTTGGCCTGAATCTCCACCTGATCAGTAACCGCGGTGTCCTTTATGGCACCGCCAGCACTTGTCATTTGCATAAGTGAGTGGTAACTCACTTCTGGGCGCTTGAGCAAGTCCATGAGTGTGTACTCGCGCTCGATCGGCTTGCCGAGCAAGGTCACGAAGGCCGCTTCGGGAAGAGCATTCGGGCTGATCCATGTCGAGCGAAGCCGCTCCATTTCGGCGGCGATCGCGTCGCGCTTCTGGCTAAATGCCGTCCAGCGTGCATCGTCCACAATACCCAGCCGCCTGCCGATCTCGGTGAGGCGCAGGTCGGCGTTGTCTTCACGCAGCATGAGCCGGTATTCCGCTCGGCTGGTGAACATCCGGTACGGCTCCGACACCCCGCGGGTGATGAGATCGTCTATCAGGACACCGATGTAGGCCTCATCGCGACGCGGGCACCAAGGGTCTCTGCCCTGAACAAAAAGCGCGGCGTTAAGACCCGCGATGAGGCCCTGTGCTGCCGCCTCTTCGTAGCCGGTAGTGCCGTTGATTTGGCCGCCGAAAAACAATCCTGAGATCGCCTTGGTTTCCAGCGATGATTTCAGCCCGCGTGGATCGAAATAATCGTATTCGATCGCGTATCCTGGGCGCAGAAGGTGAGCATTCTCCAAGCCTCTGATGGATCGAACGAGGTCCACTTGAATATCGAACGGCAGGCTGGTTGAGATTCCATTCGGGTAGAACTCGTGAGTGGTCAGTCCCTCGGGCTCAAGAAATACCTGGTGGCTCGACTTCGAGGCAAAACGGTGAATCTTGTCTTCTATGGAAGGGCAATAACGCGGTCCGATACCATCTATCTTGCCGGTGTACAAAGGCGAGCGGTCCAGGCCGCCGCGTATGATCTCGTGTGTGCGCTCGTTGGTGTGGGTGATCCAACAGGGGAGCTGGTCGGGATGCATGTCTGCAGCCGCCATGAACGAGAATACCGGCGAGGGCTCATCTCCGCGCTGAGGCGCCATCACGGAAAAATCGATCGTGCGACCATCCAGCCGCGGCGGCGTACCCGTCTTCAACCGCCCCACCGGCAGTTTCAGTTCGCGCAATCTTGCGGCGAGGCTGACCGAGGCCGGGTCACCGGCACGCCCTGCCTGATAGTTGGACATGCCAACGTGGATCAGGCCAGACAAGAATGTCCCTGTGGTCAGAACCACGGCGAGGCCGCTAAAGCGGATGCCCAGTTGCGTTACGACCCCGGTGACGCCCACGACGCCGTTGACCTCGTTCAGGAGCAGGTCGTCGACCGGCTGCTGGAACAGGGTCAGATTGGGTTGGGTCTCGAGCCTGCGCCTGATCGCTTTCTTGTATAGGAGGCGATCGGCCTGGGCGCGCGTGGCGCGCACCGCCGGCCCCTTGGAGGAGTTCAGGATACGGAACTGGATTCCCGCCTCATCGGTAGCGAGTGCCATTGCACCGCCGAGCGCGTCGATTTCCTTGACCAGATGACCCTTGCCGATTCCGCCGATCGACGGATTACAGGACATCTGTCCGAGCGTTTCGATGTTGTGTGTCAGCAGCAAAGTGCGGCAACCTGCACGCGCTGCCGCGAGCGCGGCTTCGGTTCCCGCATGGCCGCCGCCGACGACAATCACATCGAATTCGGCTTGATGGTGCATCGCGTCCCCGCTCCGTAGGAGGACGCGAATTCTAGCGGTTATCACTCCGATTGGACAGAGCCGCGCCTCCGCCGAATCGGGCACGCGTTCTTGCGCAGCCGCCCAAGTCGGGCCCGGCCTTTCGGAGCGAGCCAATGTTCCACGTGGAACACTCCATACCCGCGCTGACCGCCGCCCCAAGTCTCTCCCGGCATTGTATCACATAACACATTGATTTATAATGTATTTATGCAACACATTCCAGACCACCTATGTAGGTCGCAAGACCTTCTTCCCGGAGGGGGGACCGAGCTCGACGCCCCCGCCGCGAGCGAAACTATACCCCGAGATCGAGCTGGAGCAGCTCGCGGCGCAGCTGGAGTTCGCGCGGCAGGCCAGCTTTGAACTTTTCAAACAGTTCATCGTGCGCCGCAAGTTCGGCGCGCCACTCCTCGGGCTCGATGGCGCAAACCCGCTCGAACTGCTCGCGCGAGAAGGATGGCATGCCCCTCCAGTCCAAATCGTCGTATTCCGGTACCCAGCCGATCGCACTCTCCTGTGCGCGCGCCCTGCCCCCGCAACGCTCGACGATCCATTTCAACACCCGCATGTTCTCGCCGTATCCGGGCCAGGCAAAGCGACCACTGGAGTCGGTGCGAAACCAGTTGACGCAGAAAATTCGCGGCCGCCTCGCAGCTAATCGGCCCAGCTTGAGCCAATGGTTGAAATACTCGGCCATGTTGTAGCCGCAAAACGGAAGCATCGCAAAAGGGTCGCGACGCACCAGGCCCACCTGACCGGTCGCCGCGGCGGTTGTCTCCGAGCCCATCGTTGCGGCCATGTACACGCCGTCCGTCCAGGAAAATGCCTCGGCCACCAGCGGCACGGTGTCGGAGCGTCGGCCGCCGAAAACAAAGGCCGAAATCGGGACCCCTTGCGGGTTCTCCCATTCCGGGTCGATGCTGGGGCATTGCGCCCCCGCCACGGTGAAGCGCGCGTTGGGATGCGCTGCCTTTGTTCCCGACTGGGGCGTCCAGGGCTTGCCTTGCCAGTCAAGCAGTTCGCGAGGCGGGGTCTCGGTCATCCCCTCCCACCACACATCGCCTTTGGGAGTGAGCGCTACGTTGGTGAAAATGACATTTCGCTTGAGCATTGCCATACAGTTCGGATTCGTTTTCTGCGAGGTCCCGGGTGCAACCCCGAACATGCCCGCCTCCGGATTGATGGCATATAGCCGTCCGTCGGCACCGGGTTTGATCCAGGCGATGTCGTCGCCGATGGTGCTGACCCGCCAGCCCCGAAGAGCCCGCGGGGGCACCAGCATCGCAAAATTGGTCTTGCCGCAGGCCGAAGGGAAGGCCGCGCCCACGTAGGTCTTCTCGCCCCGGGGCGAGGTGACCCCCAGTATCAGCATGTGCTCGGCAAGCCAGCCTTGGTCCCGGCCCATCACCGAGGCGATGCGCAGCGCCAGACACTTCTTACCGAGCAGGGCGTTGCCCCCGTAGCCCGAGCCAAACGACCAGATCTCGCGCGTCTCGGGGAAATGCACGATGTACTTGTTCTCTTTGTTGCACGGCCAAGCCACGTCCTTTTCACCCAGCGCAAGAGGGGCCCCGACCGAGTGCACGCACGGAACAAAGGACCCATGCTCGCCCAAGATGTCCCAGACCTTCCTGCCCATGCGCGTCATGATGTGCATATGGGCCACCACATAGGGCGAATCGGAAATCTCCACCCCGACGTGCGCGCTCTTCGAGCCCAGCGGTCCCATCGAGAAGGGAATCACGTACAGGGTGCGCCCGCGCATGCACCCGGTGAAGAGTCGCTCGAGCAGGGCACGCATTTCGGCCGGTTCGCGCCAGTTGTTGGTAGCACCTGCCTCGTCCCGGTTCTTCGAACAGATGAAGGTGCGGTCTTCCGTGCGCGCGACATCGCTCGGATCGGACCAGGCAAGGTAGCTCCCAGGCCGCAGCTTTGGATTGAGCCGCCGGAACGTGCCCGAGGCCACCAGCTCGTCGCACAGCCGCTCATACTCCTCGGTGGATCCATCGCACCAATGCACGCGCTCCGGTGTCGTGAGCGAGGCAATTTGCGTCACCCATTCGACGACCCCATCGTGCTTCACGTAGCTCGGCGTACCAATGTCGATCTCAAGAAATTTAAGCTGGTTCATGAGGGGTGCCTCCTTGATGAGAAAAACCGCCGGCGCCGAGGGCTGTTCGCGCAAACGCCGATAAACAGAGCAGAACTTCCAGATTGAATCCACACGGACGGAACTGCCCGGCGAGCATATGCTCCACCCGCCTTCGGCCACGCAAGTGTCGCCTCTACAGGGCCCGGCGCGCAAAGCGCAGCCGCGTGGCGCGAACGTCGTCGCCGCGAATTTCCCGCAGCGCGTAGCCGACAAATACGGAGACAACTTCCTTGCGCCAGTACAGGTCGAGATCGGTGTTGTCCATCGGTTTCGCCGCTGAGGCGGCCTTGGCGCCGCAGGCCTCGATGACATCGTCGCTCATCTTCCGGCCAACCAGAAGCTCTCCAGCGCCGGTGACGAGCGGACGCGAGGCGACCGCGCCCAGTACCACCCGCGCTTCCTCGACGCTGCCGTCGCCGCCGCGGCGCACGGCGACTGCGACACCCAAGACCGGAAAGTCAAAAGAACCGCGCCTGCGCAGTTTCCAGTAGACGCTCTTCAAGCCCGGTGCCCTTGGCAGGGCTATCTCGGTGAGGATTTCATCGGGCTGACGCGTCAGATATTCGATGCCGTCGTTTTGATACAGATCGGCAAGCGCGAGTTCACGCTCGCCCCCGGCCGATACCAGCCGCACGCTTGCGCCCAGGGCAATCAGGGCCGGCGCGGTATCGCTCGAGCACACGGCCAGACAACGCTTGCTTCCGGTGGCAACCCAGCAGATGTTGCCGTCCTTCTTCATGCAGAAGTCGATCGCTTTGCGCCACTCGTGGGTCTGGTTGTAATAGGCGCAGCGTGTATCCAGGCATAGGTTTCCGCCCAGCGTGCCCATATTTCGAAGCAGGGGTGTCGCGACCTGCGCACAAGCTTGCCACAGCGCGAGGTACTCCTCGCGCACGCCGGCGGAATTGACGATTTCACTCAGCGTCAGCCCGGCCCCGAGCACCAAGCCCGCGCCGCCCGCCGAACTCTGGGCCGAACGTTTCAGGCCCCCAATGCGCCGTAGCGATACCAGTGTTGCCGGAGCCTGTTGACGCCGTTTCATGTTGGGCAGCAGGTCGGTGCCGCCGGCGATCAACATGGCCCTCGGGCCTTCCGCGGCTAGGATGCGCGCGGCTTCGCCCACACTCTGGGGTGCGCGATACTTGAACCAAGGCAGCCGCATCACGATGCAGCGCGCTCCTTCGGCTTAGCGGACAAGCTGCGCTCGGCGAGCCTGCTCGAATTACCATCGCCGCCCTCTCCCGGCGGGAGAACGAAGATCGGTTCCGGGTAAGGCACCTTGGGAAAATGCTCGGGTCCGACGCGCGCTGTCCTGCCCTCGCGTTTCAATTTCAAAGCGCGAAGCACTTTCTCCGGCGTAATCGGCAATTCATCGATACGTACCCCGACTGCGTCATAGACCGCGTTTGCGAGAGCCGGCATCACCGGCAGCAGCGGCCCCTGCCCGACCTCCTTGGCGCCGAAGGGGCACGCCGGGTCGGGTTCCTCCACCAAGAGGACCTCTACCTCGGGCATATCCATCGAGGTGATGCTCTTGTATTCCAGCATCGAAGGAATTCTGTGCACCAGGGCGCCAGAGAGTTTGGGCGGCAAGCGACGGAATACTTGCTCTTCCATGAGCGCCTCCCCCAAACCCATGTACACGCTGCCGATGATCTGGCCGCGCGCAGGGGCTGGGTTGACGACACGGCCGATGTCATGGGCGATCCAGATTTTGGGCACGCTGATCCAGCCCGTCGCCTCCTCGACATCGGCCTCGACCACGCAGGCCGAATACGAGTACGCCGGGGACGGGCCGACACCTGCACCCTTGTACTTGCCCGGCGGCTTGGGCGGTCGGTACGAACCCACGGTGCCCAAAGTGCCGAACTTCGATTCGGCATGCGCCGTGGCCTCGACGAAGCTCATGCTCTTGGCCGTATCGCTTGCCGCGAATACGCGACCTGCGCCAAACAGAATCTGTTCCGGCGACACATCGAATTCCTCGGCAGCCGCGTTGGCGAGCAGCGCACGTGCACGCTCGGCGGCCTGGATCGCGGCGTTGCCCATCATCACCGTCACGCGGCTGGAGTACGACCCCAAGTCAATCGGGGTGATGCCCGTGTCGCCGCTGATGCAGCGCACGTCGCTCGTACCGATACCAAGTACCTCGGCCACCATGGCAGCCAGTACGTCATCCGAACCCTGACCGATCTCGGTCGCGCCGCAGAAAATAGTCACTTGGCCGCTTCGGTCAAGCATGAGCTGTACGCCCGAATGCGGCATCTTGTTCCAATAGATCGGCAGCCCCGCTCCGCTCATATAAGCGCTGCAGGCGATGCCAACGCCGCGACCGGCAGGCAGTTTGCGGTGTTTTTGGTTCCAGCCGGAGCGCTCCACCACCTGACGGATGCACTCGGCAAGAGCCGACGAACCGACGCGGAGCCAATTGGCGGTCAGCGAGTCGGCTGGGGCTACCATGTTGAGCCGCAGCTGCGCGGGATCAAACCCAAGCCGTTCTGCGATCTTGTCCAGTTGCACTTCCTGGCCAAATCTCGGCTGTGGTGTGCCGTGACCGCGCTTGGGGCCACAGGCGGGTTTGTTGGTGAACGTCCGGCATGCCTCGAACTTGAAGCGCGGCAGCTCATAAGTGATGGGCGTCAGCACGCCGCTGTAGAAAGTGCTTGCTGGACCATAGGAACCGTAGCCCCCACCATCCAGCAGGGTCTGCAAGTGGATACCTGTCAGCTTGCCGCCCTTGGTCACGCCCGTGCGCAATTTCATCAGCACCGGGTGCCGGCCGCGGTGCATGTAGAAAACTTCTTCGCGGGTCAGACAGATCTTCACCGGCCGCCCGAGTTTGAGCGCCGCCTTGCAAACTACGAATTCGTGGTTGTGCATGTCGCACTTGCCGCCGAAGCCACCGCCATTGGGGCAGGCGATGACACGAATCTGCGCGGCCGGCATCTCCAGCACCCGACCCAGCGCCCGGTGCAGGTAATGCGGGATCTGCGTGCTTGACCACAGAGTGAGTTTGCCGTCGCCTTCGACCGTGGCAAGCGCCGCGTGCTGCTCCAGCGCCAGATGTGTGCTCCCCTCGAAGAAGAACAGGTCTTCGAATACGTGGTCAGCGGAGGCGAGCGCTTCCTCGACGTCGCCGAATTCGTACGAAAGATTGCGATGGATATTGCCTTGTTCCCCGTACGTATGGATGCGTGGCTCGGGATTCGCAAGGGCCTCCTCGGGCGAGGCGATGGTGCGCAGCAAGCGGTACTTCACCTCGATCAGCTCAAGCGCCTCGGCCGCTGTCTTTTCGTCCTTCGCCACTACGGCAGCAACCGGGTCGCCGACATAGCGCACGTGCTCCGGTGCCAGAGGGAATTCGTCCTGGCTCACAGGCATGATGCCGAAGCCCAGAGGGAAATCGCGTCCGCTCAGCACCGAGTGCACGCCGGGCGCCGCGAGTGCCCGTGAGGCATCGATCGACTCGATCAGCGCGTGCGGATGCGGCGAACGCAGCATCTTGCAGTGGAGCATGCGCGGCAGAGCCAAGTCGTCAGCAAAGCGAATCTGGCCGGTCGCCTTGGCGCGGCCGTCAACGCGACGACGCGGCTGGCCGACGACGCGCAGTGTTCCGCCTGCACTCATGCCCGGTCAGCCGCTCCGCGCCTGCCGCCGGTCGGGGTTGCCATCAAGGCAGCGGTTGCCCTCCCCTGTCTCAGTTTCCGCGCAGCCTCCTCGACCGATTCGAAAATCTGCTGATACCCCGTGCACCGGCACAAGTTCCCGGAGAGAGCCTCCTTGATATGCTCGCGCTCCGGTTCCGGTTCGCGATCAAGCAACGCCTTAGCACTCATCAACAACCCCGGGGTGCAGTAGCCACACTGCAACCCGCCTAAATCGGCGAACGCCTCCTGCAGCGGATGCAGCTCGCCGCCCTTGGCAAGGCCCTCTATGGTTTCGATCGCGCGGCCCTCGCATTCGAGGGCCAGCGTGAGGCAGGAAAGCAGCGGCTCGCCGTCGATAAGAACGGTGCAGGCGCCGCACTCACCGAGCTCGCAGCCGTGCTTGGTACCAGTCAGATTCAGATCCTCGCGCAGCACTTCGAGCAGGGTCTTGTAGGGTGCGAACGAGACTTGGACATCCTCGCCGTTGACGCGCAGGTTCCTCAGAAGATTTCGTCGGGAAACCTCGAGCCGAACAGGTTTCATTCTTGCGCGTCACCAGGTGAAGGTATCTCTCGCAGCCGCAGCCCCCTGGGGGATGATTTCGTGCGCCGCAAAACACGGCGCGCTAAGGTGCCTCCGGCAACCGGCAGGCGGCGAACATGCGAAACAAAAGGAGTCTGTCATCGGCGCGGCGGAAAAGTTCACATCCCGCCGGCGATCTCGCACCGCCATGTCACCACGAAAGAATTGTGGGTATTAACGCTGAATCCGCGTTTTCCTGGCGCTCGGAAATACCGGCACCGACACCCGCGCTGTGCCGCTGGCCATGATGCCAGCACAAACTCCCATTCGCCTCTAGATAATCCCCGAAGCGCGTAATGTGCCGATTTCTGCCGTCGTGTAGCCAGCATCGCGAAGGACTTCGTCGGTATGTTCGCCCAGCCCCGGCGGTGGCTTGAAATCTATTTCACGGCTGCCATCCACCCACTCTGGCCGGTGCGGTCCCTTTATCTTGCCGTACTTCGGATGCTCGGTCTCATAGAACATTCCGATATGCCTCAGGTGCGGATCATGCTCGAGATCCTGGACCTCATGCTCGGGTGAAAAAGGAAATCCGGCCTCCTCTAAGAGAGGGGTCCATTCATCGCGAGTGCGCGTTAGGAATATTTCGTTCAACTCACCGGCGATCGACTCGTAGTTGTTCACCCGAGCCATCCGATCGGGGTATTTGACGAGCCAATCTTCACGGCCAACGACGCGGCACATCGCTTCGAAGAATTTGCCCACCGCCGAGGCCTGTAATCCGAGTCGCTTTCCATCTTTGCAGGTGACGTAGTATGCCTGCGAAAGCGCGGCTCTTTCATAGATGCCCGACACTTTGCCGGAGGCAAAGTAATGCATGATCGACTGAATATTCAGACCGACCATCGATTCAATTAGGCTGACTTCGACCAGATGGCCCTTGCCTGTGCGGCTTCGATCAATATAGGCGGCCTGAATGCCCAGCGCCGCGTAGTAGCCCGTCACGGGGTCAGCGATGGCCGGGCCGCTTACCCGCGGATCGTTGCCGCGCCGGTGCCGGCTTGAATAACCCGACAGAGCCTGACCAACGATGTCAAAAGCGGGCCGCTGCGAGTAGGGACCCTCCCGGCCAAACCCGCTGATCGCGCAGTAAATAAGCATCGGATTCACCGCGCGCATCGATTCATAGTCGATGCCCAGTTTTGCGGCCATCCCGGGGCGGCTGTTGATGACAAGGACGTCGGCCCCTTGCACCAGTTTGCTGAGTACGCCGACGCCTTCGGGTCTCGTGAAGTCTATCGTCACTGAGCGCTTATTCCGGTTAAAGGTCTGGAAATTCATGCTATACAGATCGACCTTGTCGAACTGGCGAAATGGTTCGCCACATTTCGGAAGTTCGACCTTGATGACGTCAGCACCAAGGTCCGCCAGCAGGGACGCGGTGAACGGCCCGGCGATGTAAATGCCCAGATCCAGCACCCGTATTCCTTGAAGCAGCTTCATTCTTTGGACACTCCTCCCTACGCAGTTAGGCTATCGGGCCGGACTTACTCGGAGGCCGAGCGCATCCGCTCAGCGCGCGATTCGATTAACTTAGCAATAAAGATAGCAGCATGCACCTACAAGACGCTATGGAAACAATGAGCTGTCGGACGTCTTGAGACGCGCTGAAATGCGGAACTACTTTCCAATGCAAAAGCGGGAGAAAATCTCCCCGAGCAAGTCATCGGCGGTGAACGCACCCACGATGCTGCTCAGTTCGGCCTGCGCGAGCCGCAATTCCTCGGCAAATAGCTCGGTCCTATCGATAACCGCCTCGGCACGCGCCAGGCAATCCGCGGCAGCGCCCAGGGCGACCAGGTGCCGTTCGCGCGCCATGAACATGTCCTCGCCGGTCGCTCGCCAACCCGCGAGCACGAGCAGCGTGTTGCGCAAGTAATCGAGGCCAGCACCGCTGCGGGCGGAAACCCACAGGTCGGTTTCGCCGGCGCTTTGCACTATGCGCGGCTCCCCGCCGGTGAGATCGATCTTGTTGAACACCACGACACGCGCAAGTTTATTCGGAAGACGGGCGATAATGTCCCGGTCGCGCTCCGTGATTCCGTCCGCCGCATCGACCACCAACAGCAGCGCATCGGCCTTGCCTATCGCATCCCAGGTGCGCGAGATTCCGATCGCCTCGATACGATCGCTAGTTTCTCGCAGTCCCGCTGTATCGATGACATTTATCGGCACTCCCTCGATCTGGATGGTTTGCCGCACTGTGTCGCGCGTGGTACCCGGAATCTCAGTGACAATGGCGAGTTCCTCGCCCGCAAGCCGGTTGAGCAGCGAGCTCTTGCCCACGTTAGGCGCTCCGGCAAGCACTACCTGCAGGCCGCTTCTCAGCACGCTACCCCGCCGGCCTCGCGACAAGGCTTGATCGATCTCGGCTCGAAGGCGCGCAAGGCGCTCGCGCGCGCTCCTCCGATCGAGCGGGTCGATTTCCTCCTCAGGGAAATCCAGTGTGGCCTCGACCAACATCCGGAGCTCGATCAGTTGCTGCACCAGCGCGTCGATGACCGCCGAGAATTCCCCCTTCAGCGAGCGCAGCGCGCAACGCGCAGCAACTTCGGTCGCCGCATCGATGAGGTCAGCCACCCCTTCGGCCTGCGCTAGATCGAGCTTGTCGTTGAGAAATGCCCGGCGCGTGAATTCGCCTGGTTCGGCTAACCGCGCGCCTAGTTCCAGGCTACGCCGCAACAGCATCTGCAGCACCACGGGGCCCCCGTGCCCCTGCAACTCGAGGACATCCTCACCTGTATAGGACGCCGGCGCGGGGTAGTAAACGGCTATGCCGTCATCGATAGCGTGTCCGTTCCGGTCGAGAAAATTCGCCCGCGTCGCGCGTCTTGGCGACGGAACCCTGCCGAGAATGCTCGCGGCCAGCGACGCGAGGTGCTTGCCGGAAATGCGCACCACCCCGATGCCGCCTCGGCCCTGCGCCGTGGCGATGGCCGCGATGAGGTCGGCGTCAGCCGGGCGACTCACTCGCAACCCCGTTGGCGGATCGACCGGGCCGGCCCGCTAGCGCTTTGCCGCCGCCTTGGTTCCCTCGATCATGCGGGTAATCTGCCATTGCTGCAGGATGGACAGAATGTTGTTGACTAACCAGTACAGAACCAGGCCCGCAGGGAAGAAGAAAAACATCACGCCGAAGGCAAATGGCATGATCATCATGACTTTCGCCTGCACCGGGTCCGGCGGCGTTGGGTTCAGCTTCGTCTGGAGGATCATTGACACCATCATCAGTGCCGGCAACACGTACCACGGGTCCGCCACCGATAAGTCCGTAATCCAGAGATAGAACGGCGCGTGGCGCAGCTCGACCGCGGCAAGCAGCACCCAATAGAGCGCGATAAACACTGGGATTTGCACCACGATCGGCAGGCAGCCACCCAGCGGATTGATCTTTTCGGTCTTGTACAATTCCATCATCGCCTGGTTCATTTTCGCCCGGTCGTCGCCGTACTGTTCGCGCAGCTTTGTCAGGCGTGGCGTCACCTGCTTCATCTTCGCCATAGAACGGTAGCTTGCGGCCGAAAGCGGGAAGAAGATGAGCTTGATGACCACGGTAAGCAGGACGATGGCAACACCCCAGTTCCCAACCAGGTTGTAGAACATCTGCAGCACCCAGAACAATGGGGCGGCAATTACAGTCAGCCAGCCGTAATCGACGACCAGATCGAGTCCCGGCGCGATGGCCTTGAGTTTTTCTTGCTCCTGCGGACCAGCGTACAGCGCCGCCGACACCTTCGCGGTTGCCCCCGGCGCAATCGCCGGCGCCGGCAGAATCGCCCCGGCAGAATAAAAGTTTTCGGCGAGCCGCCGCGTGAAAAACTCGCGTGGTTGCTTCTCCGGAGGCAAAATCGCGCTGACAAAATAGTGCTGGACCATTCCTATCCAACCATCGTCCGTATTCTTCGTGTAGGGTGTCTTGCCCTTGTCGATGTCGCCGAAGGCCACCTTTACGTACTTGTCTTTATCGTTAAAGGCTGCGGCGCCGGTAAACGTGCTCACCATGTAGTTGTCTCCGGGCGGAGACGTGCCGTCGCGGGTCAGTTGGTAGTAGACACTCGTGGCGAGCGGCGAAGACGAGCCGTTGGTGATTTCGTGCGTGATATCGATCAGGTAGCTGCCGCGGTGAAAAGTCAGGATCTTCGCGACTTTTGTCCCTTCGGCACCCGTGGCCTCCAGGCGAACCGAGACTGAGTCCTTCCCCGACGGGAGTGTGACTGCCCCTGCTTGTGCCGTGTACAAGCTTTTGTGGTTAGGCAGGCCGGTGCCGATCAGCCCGCTTTGCGCGGCATACCGGTGCTCCGGGCTAAGCAATACGAAATTCTTGTTCTTGTCGATCGTGTCCTTGTGCTGGAGGAATTCAACGTAGCTAATGTCCCCGCCCAAAGTGTCGATATCGACACGCAGCGCGTCCGTCGTCACCCGCACGGTCTGCCGCGGCCTGGGGGTTCCCCCGGCCTCAGCGGCGGGTACGGCTTCGCTGCCTTTGAGCGCCGAGGTTGGCGCAGGAGGAGCCGCTTGCTGCCCCGCAGGCGCAGTCGGTGCCGGTTGCGTCGTTGCCACGGGAGGCGGTGGCCTCGTCTCCTTCTGCCACGCGTCCCAAAGCAGGAGCAGTGAAAAAGAGAACACGAAAAACAGGATCAGTCTTTGGGTATCCATTACAAGTCTTGTCGGCAATACTTTAAACCTCGGACGGCAGCGGCATCTGATCGAATACGGGGAAACGCAAAGCGTTACGCCCCGTCTTCCGGGCCCGTTCAGGGAACCGGATCGTAACCTCCCGAATGCCATGGGTGGCAGCGCGCAAGCCGCTTCATTGCGAGCCAGCTTCCGCGCCAGCCGCCGTGCCTCGCCAGCGCGTCAAGCGCGTATTCGGAGCACGACGGATGAAATCGGCAGTGAACCCCCAGCATCGGGCTGATCGCGTAGCGATAACCGCGGATCACCAGCGAAAACGTCAGCTTGATCATTCGCCCGCACATAAGCGCGTAACTTCTGCAAGCAGCGAGCGCGGGTCGGCTGGCCGCGCGCTTAACCGCACGACCAGATCACGTCCGTCGAGGTCTCCCTGGTTGTTCCGAAACCATTCGCGCAACAGCCGGCGAACCCTATTTCGGTCCACGGCGCGAGACAGTAAGCGCTTAGGAACGATCAGGCCGAGCCGGGCGAATTTCATTCCGTTTGGCCGCGATTGTATCGAGACAGCGCGCTCGCGCTTGGGTCTGGTTGAGGCGAGCACTCCGGAAAAATCCCGGCCTCCCAGGCGCTGTGCCCGTCTAAACCGTTTGGTTCCGGTCAAACAGCAAGCCGCGCTCTGCCCTTGGCCCGGCGCGCACGGATCACCGCCCGGCCTCCGCGAGTACGCATACGGACAAGAAAACCATGGGTGCGCTTGCGCCGAACGACAGAGGGTTGAAAGGTGCGTTTCATATCGATAATTCCCGTTTATCCCCGACAGAACCCGGCATTAGACGGTCTTTCGCTTCCAATTGTCAACGCGACTCGTCGGTTTGCCTGTGGATAACTTGATGCCAGGGGGGTAAAATGTTCCATTAAGGTCCGCATCAATACTCGAGCACAAAAACGAATGCAAGGTTTCTGGCCCTCTTGCCTGAGGCGTTTCGAAAAAGAGCTTCCCGCTCAGCAGTTTAACACCTGGATACGGCCGCTTAAGCTGGATATTCAGCCGGTGCCCTCCGGGGAGCTGCGCCTGCTTGCGCCAAACCGCTTTGTCCTACAGTGGGTAAAGGAGCGGTTCGTGCCCAAGATCGAAGCCATGGGCGCCGAGTTTTTTGCCTCGCCAATCCGCGTTTCGGTGCTGTTGGCAAACAGTGAGGGTCCGCGTGCGGAGCCGATGACGCCAGCCGAAACCTCAGCAACGGTGCGCCCGGTTCCCGCCGAGCGCTCCGGGCTGATAGCGGAATTCACGTTTGAGAACTTCGTCGCTGGCAAAGCAAACCAACTCGCTCGCGCCGCAGCTCTCCAAGTCAGCGAGCATCCCGGCACCTCCTATACGCCGCTGTTCATCTACGGCGGGGTGGGCTTGGGAAAGACCCATTTGATTCACGCGGTGGGCAACTGCGTCATTACGCATCATCCCCGTGCCAAAGTGCGCTACCTGCATGCCGCCCAGTACATCTCCGACGTGGTACGTGCCTACCAGCAGAAATCGTTCGATGAGTTCAAGCGTTACTATCACTCGCTCGACGTGCTGCTGATCGACGATATACAGTTCTTTACCGGCAAGGATCGCACTCAGGAAGAGTTCTTTTACGCTTTCAACGCCTTGATCGAGGCGCACAAGCAACTGATCATTACTTGCGATACGTATCCCAAGGATCTCGCGGGCATCGATGAGCGTCTCAAGTCGCGATTCTCCTGGGGATTGACCGTAGCGATGGATCCCCCTGAACAGGAGATGCGCGTCGCGATTTTGTTGAAGAAGGCGGAAGCCGTTTCGGTCAAGATCCCCGAAGATGTGGCGTTTTTCGTCGCCAAGCACATCCGCTCCAACGTGCGCGAGCTCGAAGGTGCACTGAAGAGCGTTATCGCTTACGCGCGTTTCAACGGCAAGGACATTAATCTCGATAGCGCCAAGGAAGCACTGCGGGATCTGATCTCGATGCAGAACCGCCAGATAACCGTCGACAATATCCAGAAAACCGTGGCGGACTACTACAAGATAAAGATATCCGACATGCACTCCAAGAAGCGCAGTCGCAGCATTGCCAGACCACGGCAGGTGGCCATGGCCCTTGCAAAGGAATTGACGCAATTGAGCCTGCCGGACATTGGTGACGCGTTCGGTAACCGCGACCACACTACCGTGCTGCACGCCTGTCGCACTATCGCTTCGCTGCGCGACAAGAATCACGATCTTAATCGCGATTACCGGGTGCTCGAGCAAGTGTTGAAAGGATGAAATAGAGCACCGATTGCCTGGGGATTAAATGAGTCCAAAGGCAGCAAAATGCACAGGCGCAAAAATTATCCAGAATCCACCCACTCCCCATACACGATTGTGCACATACTTATAAACCCCAAGAGAGCACGGGGGCGGGCTGAAAACGACTTATCCACCGAAAAGGCGGCCATCATCATCATTATCAAGGAATAAATAATGAATCTAATAAAGATCAGCCGCGACGCATTGCTAAAGCCCCTGCAGGCTGTTTCGGGAATCATCGAACGCCGACATACGCTGCCGATTCTTTCCAACGTCCTGTTCTGCATTAAGGGAGATCAGGCGGAGATGGTGGCAACCGATATCGAAATCGAAATCACGGCCCGCACCGCTGCAGATTCGGCGGCACAGGACAAGGTGGTGACGGTCGCCGCGAGAAAGCTTCTGGATATCCTCAGAGCGCTACCTGAGGGCAGCGAGGTGACGCTCGCACTGGCGGACAAACGCCTGCAGATCCGTTCGGGCAAGAGCCGTTTCAATCTGCAGACCCTGCCGGCGGAGGATTTCCCCCGGCTTTTGGCAGCCGAGGGAGCTGAAACGAAGTTTACCGTTACGCAGAAGCTGCTCAAGGACCTCATTGGTTTGGTCCAGTACGCCATGGCGCAGCAAGATATTCGCTATTACCTCAATGGGCTGCTGATGGTGATTGAAGGCGGTCAACTGAAGTTGGTTGCAACTGATGGCCACCGCCTTGCTTTCGCCTCGACGGAAGCCGGCAGTAAGGACCTTCCCAGGCAGGAAGTGATCCTTCCGCGCAAGACGGTGCTCGAATTGGCGAGGCTGCTCGGCGATAATGCAGATCCGCTGGAAGTTGAGCTGTCTGCCGGGCAAGCTTGCTTTCGGTTCGGCTCTGTGGTGCTCATTTCAAAATTGGTCGACGGCAAGTTTCCAGACTACACGCGCGTCATCCCCGCGGAGCAGCCGAAGAAGCTTAGGTTCAATCGCCTGGAACTGCTCGCGGCGCTTCAGCGCGCGGCGATTCTCAGTAGCGACAAGTTTCGCGGCGTGCGCTGGCTGCTGTCCGAGGGCAGCCTGAAGATAATCTGCAACAATACCGAGCAGGAGGAAGCCCAGGAGGAGCTCGATGTTGCCTATCAGGGCGAGACGCTGGATATCGGCTTCAACGTCGGCTATCTGGTCGACGTCTTGAATAACCTCGAAGTCGCCGAGGTCGACTGCGGTCTGGGTGATGGAAACTCAAGCGCCTTGATCTCCGTGCCGGGCCGCGACGATTTCAAGTATGTCGTAATGCCGATGCGCATGTAGAGAAAGCATGCCGGAGAACTGTTGCAGGGTTCTTGCGGACTGAAAACATGGCGAACGGATGATGTCCGCTTCGGACTTAATCGGAGTGCACTGGAAATAGAATGGCGGAAAACGGGAATACGGAACCACCAAAGAACGAGCAGTACGACTCGGACTCAATCAAGGTTCTAAAAGGCCTGGACGCGGTGCGCAAGCGCCCCGGCATGTACATCGGTGACACCGCCGACGGTACCGGGTTGCACCATATGGTGTTCGAAGTTGTGGACAACGCCATCGACGAGGCGCTGGCGGGTTTTTGCAACCACATCGTAGTCACTATCCACACCGATAACTCGATCAGCGTCACCGACAACGGTCGGGGCATTCCGACCGAAATTCATCGCGATGATCCTGAGGGCCGTTCGGCCGCGGAGATCGTGATGAACGAACTGCACGCCGGCGGAAAATTCGACGACAACGCGTACAAGATTTCCGGGGGCCTGCACGGCGTTGGCGTGTCGGTGGTGAATGCACTCTCTGATTGGCTGCGCTTGACCATACGGCGGGACGGTCAAGTTCATTTCATCGAATTCCGGCGCGGGGTGACGGTTGCGCCGCTGCGCGTTATCGGTAAGACGGAGCGTCGCGGTACGGAGGTGCATTTTCTGGCGAGCGCGGAGACCTTTGGCACCATCGAGTACCACTTTGACATTCTGGCGCGGCGCCTACGCGAGCTGTCATTTCTCAACAATGGCGTCCGGATACAGCTGATCGATCAGCGCACCGGCAAGGAGGAAAGCTTCGCATTTGCGGGTGGCGTGAAGGGGTTTGTCGAATTCATCAATCGCAACAAGAACGTTCTCCACAGCAGCGTGTTTCATGCCGTCGGGGAAAAGGAAGGGATTGTGGTCGAGGTTGCGATGCAGTGGAATGACTCCTACCAGGAGTCCGTGCTGTGCTTCACCAACAACATTCCGCAGCGCGACGGCGGCACGCACTTGACCGGCCTGCGCGCGGCCATGACCCGCACGCTCAACCAGTACATTGAAAGCCGGGAGATCGCCAAGAAGGCCAAGGTGGAAACCAGCGGGGATGATATGCGCGAAGGGCTGACGTGCGTGCTCTCGGTCAAAGTCCCGGAGCCAAAATTCTCTTCCCAGACCAAGGACAAGCTGGTGTCGTCGGAGGTGCGACCGGTCGTGGAGGACAGCGTGGCCGAGATGCTGATGAACTTCCTCCTGGAGCGACCCAATGATGCGCGCGTCATCTGCACCAAGATCGTCGATGCTGCGCGTGCGCGTGAGGCGGCCAAGAAGGCTAGGGAACTCACGCGCAGAAAAGGAGTGTTGGATTCGTTCGGCCTGTCGGCGAAGCTGGCCGATTGTCAGGAAAAAGACCCGGCGAAATGCGAGCTCTATATCGTCGAAGGCGATTCGGCCGGCGGATCCGCGAAGCAGGGCCGCGACCGAAAATTTCAGGCCATCCTTCCGCTAAAGGGGAAGATCCTCAATGTCGAGAAGGCGCGGCCCGAAAAGCTGCTTTCATCACAGGAAATCGTCACCCTGATTCAGACGCTGGGAACCGGCATCGGCTCGGAGGAATACGACCTCGCCAAACTGCGCTATCACCGAATCATCATCATGACCGACGCCGACGTCGACGGAGCGCACATCAGGACGCTTCTGCTCACGTTCTTTTATCGTCAGATGCGCGAGCTGGTTGAGCACGGCTATGTCTACATTGCCCAGCCACCCCTTTATCGTGTGAAGCTGGGCAAGTCCGAGCGCTATCTAAAGGACGACCATGAACGCGACCAGTTTCTGTTGGCTCAAGCATTGGTTGGGGCTTCGCTAACACCGAAAGAAGGAGCGCCGGCGATTGTGGGCGAAGCGCTGCAGCAGCTTGCCAATTCTTTCCTTCTCGCGGAGGCGGTGGTCCAGCGGCTGTCCAAATTGATCGACGGCGAGTCGCTGCGCGCGCTCATGCGCGGGGTGAGGATTGATCTATCGAGCGCGCAGTCAGCCGGCGCTTCGGCGCTCAGGCTCAAGCAGTCGATGACCGGCAATGGGGTCGATGTACGTGCGCGCTACGACGAAAAGAATGAGCGCTATCAGCTGTTTATCGAGCGCAATCATCACGGAAACGTGCGCGCCAGCGTGCTCGATGAGGACTTCCTGCTCTCGGGCGATTTTCGCCAGATCGAAAGCACCGCGGCGTTGCTCCATGGCTTGGTGGGCGAGAATGCCATGGTCCGGCGCGAGGACAAGGAACAGCCGGTGGCCGATTTTGCCGAGGCGATTCGTTGGTTGCTGGGCGAGGTCGAGAGAAGCGCCACGATTCAGCGCTACAAGGGATTGGGGGAAATGAATCCCGAGCAGCTCTGGGAAACGACCATGGATCCGCAGTCACGGCGGCTCCTCAAAGTCCAAATAGAGGACGGCATCGTCGCTGACGAAATTTTCACCAGATTGATGGGTGACGACGTCGACCCGCGGCGCATCTTCATCGAACAGAACGCGCTCATCGCGCGGCTTGACGTTTAGGTCCGGGAAGCTTTCCCGGCTCCGGGGAAAGCATGGGTGTGCTTCGCCTGCCGCGGCGGTTTGCTCAGGATGCTTTTTTCGTGCGCTTGGTCGCGACTTTGCGAGCAGTCCGTTTGGATGTCGCTGCCGGCTCTTCTGCCGGTGTTGCCGGCGCAGATAGGTTTGACTTAGCCGCGAGCTTGCCTGCTCGGCTGGCGCCTGGATTGGCCGCCGCTTCCCTTTTGCTCGGCGCAAACTGGAACTCGATCTTGCCCTCGGCTCCGCGCGCAAGGAACGCGGAGAACGGGCGGCCTTTCTTGGAGATGAAACGGTGCAGTAGATCGGTCTTTCCGGTGGCGAGAAGCTTTTGCACCTGCTCGCGCTCGATCTGACGCTGCAAAATGACACGCCCGGTACGGAAATCGCAACTGCGCTCCGGACCCACCGATTTTTCGCAGACGTAGGCCATAGGCTGTTCGAATACGCGCGCCCGACACTTTGGACAGGGGCCTAGTGCTTCCTGGTCGGAGAAATCGGGCGCTTCGGTCTCACCATTGCCCGAGTCGGCCTGCCCAAAGTCGAACTCAATCTTGAATTCCGCCGATAGCTTCAACATAGCGGTAAACGGCCGGCCGAGCCGGCTGCGAAATCCTGACAGCGGTCCCAATACGCCTTTTTCGATCAATTGTTCGACTTCCTCCGGAGCCAATTCGCGCCCGGAAACCACGCGCCAAATCGCAAAATCGCACGACTGGCACCTGAACTTTCGATAGTCCTCCTGCACCGTGCCGCCGCAGCGCGGGCAGGGCGTGCTGAGCGTGGCAAATACCTCATCGGGGATATTGCCCTCACGGATACGCTCCACCATTTCCCGGGTGGTGTCGACAATATGGACCATGAACTCCTTGCGCGGCAGGCGGCCGTGCTCCATTTGCCTTAACTTGAATTCCCAAGTTCCGGTAAGTTCGGGCGAGGTAAGCTCGCTGATACCGAAATGCTTGAGTGCAAAAAGCAGCGAAAACGCCTTGGGTGTCGGCACCAGCTCGCGACCGTTGCGGTGCACATACTCTTCGAAAATCAGCCCCTCGATAATCGCGGCGCGGGTCGCTGGCGTGCCCAAGCCCTTTTCGCGCATGGCCTCGCGCAACTCCTCGTCCTCGACGAGTTTCCCCGCGCCTTCCATCGCCGAAAGCAGCGTCGCCTCCGTAAAGCGCGCCGGCGGCTTGGTCTGGAATGCCCGCTGCTCGATGCCGAGCGTCTTGACCTGTTTTCCGTCCAGCGGGACAAGCGATGCCGTCTCCGCCGTTTCCGCTTCGCGGCCATAGATGGAAAGCCAGCCCGGTTTGAGCATAACTCGTCCGTCGGTGCGGAAAGGCTCTCCCGCCACACGGGTGATGCGTGTGGTTATCAGATATTCAGCCGCCGGAAAGAACACCGCCAGAAAGCGTTTTACCACCATGTCGTAAAGGCGTGCTTCGGCGTCGTTCAATTGCTTTGGGGCTTCCAGCGTCGGGATGATGGCAAAGTGGTCGGAAATTTTGGTGTCGTCGAAGATCCGTTTGTTCGGGCGCACCCAGCCTTCCTTCAGCACCTGCGCGGCGAACACCGTGTACGGGGAGCCTGGCCGAGCGGGCTTCTTTCTCGACTCACCACCGGCGAGCATTGCCATGGTTGCGCGCACGATCTCGAGATAGTCTTGCGGCAACGCGCGCGAATCGGTGCGCGGATAAGTCAGTACTTTATGTCGCTCATACAGTGCCTGTGCCAGGGAAAGCGTGGTCTTGGCGGAAAAACCGAAGCGCGAGTTAGCCTCCCGCTGCAGACTGGTCAGGTCGAACAGCTGTGGCGAGAGTTGGCTGGACGGCCGGCTTTCCTCGCTTGCAACCGCCGGTTTACCCTCGCATTGGGCCTGGATCGCCTCGGCGCGCTCTTTGGTCCAAATGCGCTCCGCCCTAGCCTCGCTTTCCTCTTCCTTTTGCGATTTGGCGAACGTCTCGTCGAACCAGCGCCCGGAATACTCCCCCCCGGTCCCGGCAAAGGTGGCGTGCAGCTCCCAGTAATCGCGCGCAACGAAGGCGCGGATGCGCTGCTCGCGCTCGACCAGGACCGCGAGTGTCGGGGTTTGTACCCGCCCGACGGTAGTCTTGTAAAAGCCGCCTTCCTTGGAGTTGAAGGCTGTCATCGCACGCGTGCCGTTAATCCCGATGAGCCAGTCGGACTCGGAACGGCAGACGGCCGCATCGGCAAGCGGAAGCAGTTCATTATCCGGGCGCAGTCTCGCGAATCCATCGCGGATCGCGGCGGGCGTCATCGATTGCAGCCACAGGCGTTGGATCGGTTTCTTGTTGCCGGCGTATTGCATGATGTAGCGGAAAATGAGCTCGCCTTCACGCCCGGCGTCGCAAGCGTTTATCACGCCGCTGATTTCTTTCTTCTTGAGCAGGCGCGACAGCAGATTCAGTCGTTCTTCCGTTCTCTCAATGGGTTTGAGGTCAAAGTGCGGCGGAATGACCGGAAGATTAGCGAGTGACCACTTGCCGCGCTTGACTTCGAACTGTTCAGGCGCGATGAGCTCCAGCAGATGCCCGATCGCAGACGACAGCACGTAAGCGTCGCTCTCGAAATAATCGCCATGGCGGGTGAATCCGCCCAATGCGCGGGCGATGTCAGCAGCCACCGACGGTTTTTCGGCGATGATTAGTTTCTTGGACACGCGACGCCTAGAATCGGGAGAGCCCGCAATGTTGGTAACGACAGCGCGGAGCGCGCAATGATACGAGCAATCGGCGAGGCGAAGCAAGGAGCTCCGGCGAGACCCGGCATACCCCGGGGGCCTCAGGTGTTAGTGCATCTGGCGTTTTTCGCCGTCCGGAAGCAACTCGTCGAGAATCAACGCATCGACGCTCCCCCTGCGGGTCCAAAGGACCATTAGAACAATAAGCTTGAGTCTTTCCAGCCCCACGGCGGCAACGGGCAGCGCCATCGCCCGCTCGAGAATGAGCTCCCGCAGCAGCGGCGAGAGCACATGCGCCGACTCGAGAAATGCCAGGAACCCCCTTCCTTCGGCGGTGAGTTTGGCAGCCTCAAGCGCTGTGAAACAGCGGAATGAGCGGCTCGATTCAAGCGATTGCGGCAGATCGTTCTCCCGCGGGTGCTCCAATCCATTTAACCAGGCGAGCGCGTCGTGTATTTCCTCGTCTTCGAACCCGGCAGCGTGGAGCTTGCGGCTGAGCGTGCCCGGGTCCGGGTAATTGTCGGCCTGATAGTAGTTTTCGAATAGGTAGACAAGAATGTCGAACATTGCTGCGATTGGACCTCAGGCGAGTCGTTGATAAAGACCTCCGGGGAGGCAGCTCACTTTTCCTTCGAGTTCCAGCTGCAACAGCTTTGCCGAAACGGCGTCCGCGGTCAAGCCGGCGCGACGCATCAGCACATCGATACGGCACGGATCATACCCCATATATTGTAGCAATTCATCCGATTGTCCCAAAGTATGGTGGTCGATAGCTGCAGGTTCGACAACCCCGAGCTCCTCCAGAACGTCTTGCGCGTTCTCGACGAGTTTCGCCCCCTGTTTGAGCAGGGCATGGCAGCCGCGCGAGAGCGGCGAGTGAATCGAACCAGGAATTGCGAATACTTCCCGCCCTTGCTCGGCGGCAAGGCGCGCCGTGATCAGCGAGCCCGATGCGAGGGCCGCTTCGACCACGAGGCACCCGCGCGCAAGTCCTGAAATCAAACGATTGCGGCGCGGAAAATTGCCCGCGAGGGGCGCGGTACCGAGAGCAAACTCGGTTGCGATGGCCCCCTTTGCGGCGATCTGCGCGAACAGCGGCGCGTTTGCGCCCGGATAGACGATATCGGCGCCGCAGCCCAGTACCGCTATGCTGGACCCGCGCCCGGCGAGCCCGCCGCGGTGCGCAGCCGCGTCGATTCCCAGCGCAAGACCGCTGGCGATAGCGAGGCCCGCATCGCTCAAAGCGCGCGCGAAGCTTTCAGCGTTGGCAAGTCCCTGGGGCGTGGCGTTGCGGCTGCCGACCACCGCAAGCGATGGCGCGGCGAGCAGCCGCCTGTCACCACGAACGTAGATCAAGATGGGCGGGTCGGGAATCTGCAGCAGTTGCTTTGGGTAGTCATCATCGGCAAGGGTAATCGCCCCATTGCCGGGGTGTTCCAGCCAGCGCAGCGTTAGCTCTACGAGCGCGCGCTGCGTCCTTGAAAGTATCGCCGTCGCTAGTGGTTCGCCCACGACCGGCGCCAATTGCGCGCGCGTTGCGCCGAACACGTTGCTTGGCAAACCGAACGCTGTAAGCAGGGCGCGTTGCGCCTTGTTGCCGAGTCCGTGAACAAGGCTCAGATCGATCCAGGGCGCCAGATCGTCGATCGGCTGCATCCCGAGCCGAGACTCAGGGGGTTTGCACGACGTCACCCGGTGCAATCGGGCGCGAGCTATCCATTACCAGCGCGTACGAAACGGCGTCAAAGGTGCGAAATACGAACACGAGGCCGTATCGCTCGTCGGGAAGCCTGATCATCGGGGCACTGTCCCGGGAAAGGGTCGATTGCGGATCGGGGATCAGCGCGCCGGTACGCAAAACCGCTAGCACGTGTCCCATCTCCATGCCATTGCGCCGACCTCTATTGAGCGAAATGATGGAAAATTTTCCGCCCTCGCTCGTTGCCAAGCCGTTATAGAGTGAAATGATGCGTCCCTTGATCAGGGTTGTCGGTGCCCGCGGCACGTACTGATTGATCACCGGCGCGCCGGCAGGAACGATGCGGTCGCCCGTGCCGATCTCCTGCGTCGTGGTGACGATCTGCATGGTGGCGGGCTCGCCTTGTCGGATAATGCGCCCGCTGCCAAGGTATATGGCCTCGAAACCGAGCGTCTGATTGCTGTCCGGATCGATGAGCGCGCGCCCGGGACGGAATATCTGCCAATTTGTTTGAGTGCTCTGGCCCAGACCGGAAACGTAGGCCTTGGCCCCCGGCCCAAGATGCACCCGGTTTTCCTCGGTGGCGACGATCCGCGGTGCGTTCTCCAGGCCACCTTGTTCTATCACCAGCGGTTGGGTCAGAAAGGGCTCGATGGCGCTGGCCGGAATGGCGGGGACCGCTTCGCTGTCAAGCGGCTCGGCTCTCACCTGTGGCGACAGCTTGACGGTCGGTGCAAGTGCGAGCTGTGGCGTGGTCCCGGAGCGGTCAAGAACGATGACGTCGCCGGGATAGATTCGGTGCGGGTTTCGTATCTGGTCCTTGTTCAGGCGCCAGATTTCCCCCCATCGCCAAGGTTCTTTGAGGAACTTTCCGGCGATGCCCCACAGGGTATCGCCCTTTTGGACAACGTACTGGTCGGGCGGATTATCGGTAAGCTTTATGTTGCCCTGTGCCCAGGCATACGGACTGGCCAGCAAAAAGGCAAGCACTGCGAATATGTTAGACTTGCGCATAAGAGGTCCTCGCCTGAAAACCTGCGTCAAACGCCTGATGTAAAAAGCATAGCACGATTGTCATAGTCTGCATTAAATTCTGCATATAATCCATTCAATTCGCAAGTTTTTATGGCGTATCTCACGATACTCAGCTATCCGGATCCGCGGCTCTACCGGAAAGCAGCGCCGGTGCAAAGCGTAGACGACTCGGTGCGGGCTCTGGTGCGCGACATGGCCGATACCATGTACGCCGCACGGGGTGTCGGCTTGGCAGCGACCCAAGTCGATGTACACAAGCGGGTGATCGTGATCGATATTTCTGAGGCTCGCGATCATTTGCTGACACTGATCAACCCGGTGATCGTGGAAAAAGAGGGGACCCAGTATAGCGAGGAAGGGTGCCTCTCGGTGCCGGGAGTCTATGACCGGGTCGAGCGCGCCCAGCGTGTGAAGATCCAGGCGTTAGGCTCCACCGGCGAGTCATTCGAGCTTGTCGCCGAGCAGATGCTCGCCGTATGCATTCAACACGAAATGGATCACCTCGAGGGTAAGGTATTCGTCGATTATCTATCGCGCCTCAAGCAAGCCCGAATTCGCGCCAGGATGGAAAAGCAGTTGCGAAAGAGCGTCAAGACCAGCGCGATTCATCCCCCAATCTTCTAAACATCCCTTGAAGCTGATATTTGCCGGCACGCCGGAATTTGCTGCGCGTGCGCTGGCTGCCCTGATGGGCAGCGGCCACCAAGTTGCCCTTGTGCTGACGCAGCCGGATCGTCCCTCCGGTCGGGGGATGAAAACGAGCGCCTCGCCGGTCAAGCGGCTTGCTCAGGAAAGTCATGTGCCCGTGACGCAGCCCGCGACGCTGAAAGACACGGAAACGCAACAACTTCTGCGCGCAGTCGGTGCGGATGTGATGGTGGTTGCCGCATATGGCCTGATCCTGCCGCCGGCCGTTCTTGACATCCCGAGGCTGGGCGCAATAAACATTCACGCTTCGTTGCTGCCACGCTGGCGCGGCGCGGCGCCGATTCCACGCGCGTTGCTCGCGGGTGACCCGGAAACGGGCATTTCGATCATCAAACTCGACGCAGGCCTCGACACCGGGCCGGTGCTGCTGCGGCATGCCATCGCGATCGAGGATGAAGATGATGCCGGATCGTTGCATGACCGGCTGGCCGAGTTAGGGGCAAAGCTTGTCGTGCAAGTGCTTGACCGGCTGGAGGAGGGACGACTGGAACCCACGCCACAGCCGGCACAGGGCGCAACCTACGCTCCCAAGCTCGACAAAAACGAGGCGCGGATCGATTGGGCTCGGCCGGCGGTGGAGATCTGGCGCAAGATACGTGCGTTCAATCCGTTCCCAGGTGCGCTGGCGCGGCTTGGCGGCGAAGATATCAAGATCTGGCGCGCGCAACTCGCCAAAGCCGATGGCTCACCGGGGGAAATCCTGGAGGTAGGGGACCGGGGCATCCTTGTCGCCTGCGGCCGAGGGAGTGTACGTATCCTCGAGCTGCAGCGCGCCGGCGCTAGACGGCTTGCGGCTGGGGAGTTTTTGCGCGGCCAGCGCTTGAATCCCGGTGAGCGGTTCGCGGATTGAATTTTCCGCCGGGACCCCCATCTAACTCACCGTTTATGATAGCGATTTGAGGTTATCGATCCATGTTCAACTGGTTCAAGACAGCGCTCCTGATGGCGGCCATCGTAGCCCTATTTGGCGCGGTGGGAGCGATGCTTGGCGGCGCCTGGGGAATGCTGCTTGCAATCCTGTTCGGCGGGGCGATGAACTTGTTTGCCTATTGGTTCTCGGACACGCTGGTGCTGCGCATGTACAACGCGCAGGAAGTCGATGAAACCAGCGCGCCGCAGCTCTGGCGCATCGTGGATGAGTTGGCGCGCTCGGCCGGATTGCCTATGCCGCGCGTCTATTTGATCGATGAGGCCCAGCCGAACGCCTTCGCCACCGGACGCAACCCCGAGCATGCAGCGGTTGCCGCGACGACAGGAATTCTGCAATTGCTTACGGCGCGCGAACTGCGCGGCGTGATCGCGCACGAACTGGCTCACGTCAAGCATCGCGATATTCTGATTTCGACCGTTTCGGCCACGGTTGCCGGCGCTATTTCTGCATTGGCGCAGTTCGGAATCCTGTTCGGCGGACGCGACAATGAGCGTTCCAACCCGGTAGTGTCTATTCTGATCATGATAATCGCCCCTGTCGCGGCGATGCTGATCCAGTTCGCGATCTCGCGTGCGCGCGAATATGAGGCCGATCGCGGAGGTGCGGAAATTTGCGCGGACCCCCACGCGCTTGCCGACGCGTTGGGCAAGATCGAACGCTACGCACGCGGGCTGCCCATGGAGACTGCCGAAGCGCACCCGGCCACCGCGCAGATGATGATCATAAACCCGCTCACGGGGGGCGGCGTGGCCCAGCTGTTCTCCACGCATCCGCCGACGGAGGAACGAATCGCCCGGCTGCGGGCGATGGCGTGACTCGCTTTTCCGGTCGCTGCTAAGGGGCCCGCATCGCCGGGCCCCTTGAGCCTCGGGGTTCGAAGGTCCCGAAATGCCAGACATGATCGGGCGGGAAAGCACACGCTTAGCCGCCATCCCTTGGTTCGTGCATTCAGGGGCCTATAATCCCCGCTTCGCGTGGCCACTTACTCATCCCATTCGCTGGCACAATCGCTTGCCGCCTCCGGCGCGGTGCTCGGCCGCGTCCTCGAGGGCACAAGCTTGACCGCCGCGCTCGCCGCAGCCCCGATCGATAAGCCACCGCTGCGTGCCGCGGCGCGCGATCTTGCCTGTAAGGCGCTGCGCGAGTACGGTTTTGTCGACAGGGCGTTGGCGCAGTTGCTCGCCGCGCCGGTCAGGGATGCGGCGCTTCGAGGTCTGTTGCTCGCGGCGCTCGCAGAGCTCATGCATCGGCCGCAACACGCCCACGCGACGGTGCACCAGGCGGTCGAGGCAGCCGCTCTGCTCGGGCAAACGCGGGCCAAGGGCCTGGTGAATGCGGTGCTGCGCAGTTTTCAGCGCCGAGAGCTCGAGTTGCGCCAGGAAATAGAATCAATCGAGTCCGGACGCTACCGGCATCCGCAGTGGTGGATCGACCGGTTGCGGGCTGCCTATCCGGATTGCTGGCAGGCAATTCTGCTCCAGGCACAGGCCCATCCGCCGATGTCACTGCGGGTGAACACGCGCCGAACCACGGTCGAGGGCTATCTGAGGGAACTGGAGCAGGCAGGACTGGGGGGGCGCTCGCGCGGTCCCCGCGCGGTGGTGCTCGATAGGCCATGCCGGGTGGAATTGCTGCCGGGATTCGAACAGGGACACGTGTCGGTGCAGGATGTCGGCGCACAGCTTGCTGCCCCGCTGCTCGATGTCAGCAACGGGATGCGGGTGCTCGATGCCTGCGCTGCTCCCGGCGGCAAGTGCGCGCACCTGCTGGAACTGAGCGACTGCGATCTCACTGCGGTCGATATCGACCCGGTTCGGGTCCGGCGTATCGAAGAGAACCTGGATCGGCTCGGCCTGCAAGCGCGCGTATTGACCGGGGATGCGCTGGCCCCCGAGTCCTTCAGCGCCGGCATGCAATTTGACCGCATCTTGTTGGATGCCCCCTGCACCGCCTCGGGTGTGGTGCGCAGGCATCCCGACATCCGCTGGTTGCGGCGCGCGAGCGACGTCGATGCCTTCGCCAGGATCCAGGGCGAAATGACCGAAGCGCTATGGCGAGTACTCGCTCCCGATGGTAAATTGCTGTACGCGACCTGTTCGGTGTTTCCGCGGGAAAACGAAATACCGGTACGCGCGTTTCTCGATAGACACCCGGAGGCCGAGCGCCAACCACTGCCGGGGCTGGTTGATGGCCAGGTCCGTCCGGACGCGGAAACCGACGGCTTTTTCTACGCCTTGCTCAAGAAGCGAAAGTGATGCGCCGGCTGCTGCTTGCATTGCTTCTTGCGGCGACGATGCCGCGGGCCGCGTTGGCCGATACGATCGATGTGAACAAGGTGAGCTTTGCGCCGGCGGAGGACGGCTTCGTTGTCAATGCCGATTTTGGCGTCGGCCTTTCAACGGCGCTGGAGGAGGCGCTAAACAGCGGCGTGGCGTTGCATTTCGTGGTCGAGTTCGAGCTGGAACGGCCGCGCTGGTATTGGTTCAACGAGAGAGAGGCCTCCGAACGGTTGCAGCTGCGCCTTCGCTATCACGCCCTCTCGCGCCAATACCGCGTGTCGCGTGGCTCGCTGTACCTGAATTTCTTTTCGCTTACCGATGCGCTGCGTGCGATCGGCACGGTGCGCGATTGGACCGTAGTCGAGCGTGAGCGCATAAGACCCGGTCAGAATTACGTGGCGTCGGTTCGGATGCGGCTCGATACAGCGCAACTTCCCAAGCCGTTTCAGGTGAGCGCTCTCACCAACCGGGAGTGGGCGCTGACATCCGAATGGAGGCGATTGGCGGTGAATTCCGGTCCGGAGGAGTTGCCGGCACGATGACCTACGCCATCATATTCAGCGCTGCGCTGGGTGGAATCCTGCTGTTCTTGCTCGCGGCCGCAAGCGCAAATACGCCTCTTTTCGCCGAACACTATCCGCTGCTGTTGGGCCTCAATGCGGCGATAGCCCTGGCTTTGCTGGTGTTGGTCGTCTACCAGCTGGTGCGCCTGGCACGCCAGCGCCGGCACAAGGTATTCGGGTCGCTGCTGACTTTCCGCCTGGTGGTCATGTTCGCCATCATGGCAGTGGTTCCGGGCGCGTTGGTCTACACGGTGTCGGTACAGTTTCTTGCCAAGAGCATCGAATCATGGTTCGACGTGCGCGTCGATAAAGCCCTGGAGGGGGGCCTAAACCTCGGCCGCGCGGCTCTCGCCGCGATGCTCTCGGACCTCGTTCTCAAGGCTGGCGCAATTTCACTCGATCTCTCGGAATTGCCTCCGGCGCAGCAGGGCATGGCTCTCGGTCGGTTGCGCGAGCAGGTCGGCGTCGAGGACATGCTGCTGCTGACCGTCGGGGGAAAGGTAGTCGCCAGCGCCAGCCGCCAGGAGACCAAGTTACTGCCCTCGATGCCCACGGCGGCGGCGCTGCGCCAGGCACGCGAGAAGCGCGGCTACGGCGCGGTCGAGCCCCTGGGTGAAAAGGGCATGGTCCTGCGCGTCCTCGTTCCGGTCGCGTCGATAAGCCTGACCGAGGAGTCGCGGCTGCTCCAGCTCACGCAATCCGTGCCGCAGGCGCTGGCCGAGCAGGGCGAAAGCGTGCAGACCATGTATCACGCCTATAAGGAGTTGTCGCTCTCTCGCGTGGCGCTGCGCAATATATACATTCTCACCTTGACGCTCACGCTGCTGCTGGCGCTGTTTTCTGCCATGGCGCTGGCATTCATGCTGTCGCGCAGATTGAGCCAGCCGCTGGCGGTGCTTGCCGAAGGCACGCAGGCGGTGGCGCGCGGCGATTTCAGGGCCCGGGCGCCGGTCACCAGCCGAGATGAACTGGGCATCCTGACGCAATCGTTCAACAGCATGACCGAGCAGCTCGACGAAGCGCACGGCGCCGCAGAAGCCAATCGGGCTCAGCTCGAGACGGCAAAGGCCTATCTCGAGAGCATTCTGGCGAATCTGTCGGCAGGCGTGCTCGTGTTCGACGAAGGGCTTGTGCTCAGAACCGCCAACCGGGGTGCCGGCGAAATTCTGCACGAGGACCTTGCGCCGCTTGCGGGCGTGGCGCTTCCGCGATGGGGCAAGCTCCAGGAATTTGCCCGGACGCTTGTCGAGGAATTCGACAAGAATGCAAAGGCGATCTGGCAACGGCAAATCGAACTGCCGGACCGCGTAATCCTGATGCGCGGCTCGGCCCTTCCGGAAGTAGGCGGCGGCGGTTTTGTGGTTGTATTCGATGACATCACGCAGCTTATCGCGGCGCAACGCGCCACCGCCTGGGGCGAAGTGGCGCGGCGGCTGGCGCACGAGATCAAGAACCCGCTGACCCCGATCCAACTTTCTGCGGAGCGCTTGCAGGCGAAGCTGGCGGGACGTCTGTCCGAGGAGGACGCCGCCGCGCTCAATCGCGCCACCGAAACGATCGTCACGCAGGTGACCGCGCTCAAGAACATGGTCGACGACTTTCGCGATTACGCGCGGACCCCGCCGCCTTCGCTCGAGCCGCTTGATTTCAACGAGCTGGTTGCCGAGGTGCTTTCGCTCTATGAGCAGTCCGGTCTGCCGGTGCGGGCAAAACTCGAGGACAGGTTGCCTCCGGTATGTGCCGATCGCAATCAGCTGCGCCAGGTGATACACAACCTGTTGCAGAACTCGCAGGATGCGCTCGTGGGAAACGCCGATCCGCGTGTCGAGGTGGCGACCTCTCCCGATGCCGGCGGTAGCCGGGTACGATTGGAGATCAGCGACAACGGTTGCGGCTTCCCCGAGGCGATCATGCAGCGCGTCTTCGAACCCTACGTGACGACAAAGCCCAGGGGAACCGGGTTGGGACTGACGATAGTGAAGAAGATAATCGACGAACACCACGGCACGATCAGCGTCGCCAACCGTATGCAAAACGGCAATATGCGAGGGGCTCGCGTGAGCATCTCGCTTCCGCTTGCCAAGGCTGCTTGAGGGGTCCGGTCATGGCACAGATTCTCGTAGTCGACGACGAAATCGGAATCCGGGAGCTGCTCTCGGAGATCCTTTCCGACGAAGGGCATGGGGTAGCGCTTGCCGAGAACGCCACCACCGCGCGTGAACATCGCAGCCGCGCGCGGCCGGATCTGGTGCTGCTCGATATCTGGATGCCCGACACCGACGG
>JACQTO010000115.1 GCA_016210745.1 Betaproteobacteria bacterium | reverse complement strand
TACGAAGCCGCTGGTTTGCGTGTAGGACGTCGGTGTTCCCACCGTCAGCGGGCCGGGCCCATCCAGGTCGATGCTCACGTTCTCCGCGGCATTGAACACCGGATCGAGCAGACGCGGAAAAACATTGTCGGCAGCACCGAATTCGGTCTGCGCCTTTACCAGGTTGTTGGACGACCCGTCCACGCTGCGCAGACCAAAGGGCACGCGTACGTTCGGCAGCAGATCCGTGAGGCTCTCGCCCGCCGCGTGCTTTTCGGCAATGACGATCTGGTCGAGAATGAACTGTAGATCAGATCCGATGAAATGCACGCCGGGGCTTACGACGCCGGTTTGCTCGCCGGTCATGAGCGGCGCCGGCGCCGGGGCCGGGGTACCTGCCGCCACCGCGGCGGTGCGTGACGAGAACACCGTTTCGAACACGCCGTGCGCGTCCTGATACTGCGCCTTGACGCGCAGCGCGAACCCCTGCAGGTTCGGTGTTACCGTGAAGGTCGGCCCGATCGCGCTCGGCGCGCCTGCTCCGAGCGCGCCGCTGATGTCCAGAAACGAACCTGAACCCGCGACCGGTTCGTACTGCCAGGTGTAGATGACATGTCCGCCGATCGATCCGCCGGGATTGTCGCCGTCGCTCACGCCCGCGATCGAGGCCCGCAGTACTTGGCCGGTGACAGGTGTCGTGTCGGGCGCATTGGCGGCGTCGAGGATCGCCACCCGTCCCACCGGCTCTGCATTCAGACCGGGGACCAGCACAATCGACTGATCGGCGAATTGCAGCCGCTCGATATTGACGAGGTGGTCGGTGCCGTCTGTCTGGTTTCCCAGTACGCCCCCAATTCCGCCTCCGCCTCCAGGGGCGCTCAAGTGAGTGACGAAGATGGACCCGTCAGGACCGTCGCTGATGAGGTACTGTATGGCGATATCCGAGAACATCGCCGTGTCGAAGCCGCCGCTGCCGGGCAGGATCTCGCGCACGATCTGAAGCTGGCTCGGGTTGTAAGTGCCGGCGAGCATGTCCGGAACCAGCTCGTTCACGCTGTCGGCGCTGCGGATCTCCAGGTTGTTCGCGTCGCGAACGCTGATGCGCACGTTCAGCCACTTGTCGCCGTCGATCAGGTCGTCGCCGCGGCGGCCCTCGATGATGTCGCTGCCGTCTCCGCCGAGGATGATGTTGCCCGCCCCGAACGAGGTCACGCCGGCGCCCAGGAGCTCCTGCAGCCCGTCGATCAGGTCGATGTTGGTGAGCACGCTCCCCTGCGCGCCGGCAAGCGGGAGGCCAAGTGCGTCGGCGTCATCGCCGCGCAAGATGTCGCCGAACGGCGAACCGGACAGTCCTTCCATCATGGCGAACCGTCCGGCAACGGCTGCCGTCGACAACGGCTGCGGCGCGTCAACGAATGCGTTGTGGAAAAAATCTACGCTCACGCCCGAGCGATCGTTCTTGAACGTGGCCCAGTCGAACCCGGACATGCCTTTCATCTTGTCCGGCCCGCCGCTGCCGACCATGATGTCGTCACCGCCCTCGCCGATCATTTCATCGAAGCCGCCGTCTCCCAGGAACACGTCGTGGCCGGCGATCAGGTCCCGGCCGAGCGGGTCGAAGTTGTCGCCGGGCGCGCCGTCCTGGGTGCCGATTTCGATCCAGTCGTTGCCTTCGTTGCCCGCCATCTGGACGTTCAGTTTGCTGCCGAGGATGAAGTCGTTGCCCCCGCCCGCGATCACCTCGGAGCTGTCCTCCCCGGTGACGATGAAGTCGCTGCCCGGTCCGGCCATAATCAGGTTGAGGCCGTTGCCGCCGTGGATGACGTCGTTGCCGGGGCCGCCCTTGAGCACGTCGTCGCCGCCGATATCGGTGATGATGTCGTCGCCTTCGCCGCCCTCGATTTCGTCGTTGCCGTAGCCGCCATCGAGGCGGTCATTGCCCGCATCGCCCCAGATCGTGTCGTCGTCCGAGTCGCCGGCAATAAGCACGTCGTCGTTCGGCGTGCCGCCCAGGACGACCGTTTCGGCGCCGGTGTAATGAAGGTAGTTCGTATCGGGGCCCGGTGTGGCGGGATTGTCGCGGATGACCAGCGGCGTGAGAACGCTGTCGCCGAGTGGATCGGCATCACCCAAGCCCGCGTTGAACTGTTTCGTTTGATCGGCCTCGAGCACCAGGCCGGTCAGGAATATGCGTCCCGGCAGATGGGTCGCGTCGGTGTTGGCCATCACCAGCTTGGCGAACGAGTTGTTCTCCAGCTCGGTGCCGAAGTTCATCCCCGCGGTGCGGTGCAGGTAGTAGAAG